>CBFIHA010000006.1:0-66606 GCA_965662195.1 uncultured Pirellulales bacterium | reverse complement strand
CGCATCCTGCGATGAAAATCATACTTCACGCGGGCTCGGCCATCCTGGCCCGCGCCCGCTTGGCGAGGGTCTTCAGCCCGGACGCATTGCCGCTGAGAGTGCCCGAGAGAGGACTTGAACCTCCACCCAGTTACCTGGACAAGAACCTGAATCTTGCGCGTCTGCCAATTCCGCCACTCGGGCAAGTGGACCGGACGGAGCACAGGGCCCCGGCACCCCGAAATGCTACCAGCCCCCATGCCGGTGACAAGGGACCGGCGTTCGGGGACCTCACTGTTGCCGCTCGAGCCATACCGCTATTCGGGGAACAGCCGCGTCGAGAGATACCGCTCGCCCAGATCGGGCAGCACTACGACGACCATTTTGCCGGCATTTTCAGGCCGGCGGGCCACCTCAAGTGCCGCCCAGGCGGCAGCCCCGCAGCTGATGCCGCACATCAGGCCTTCACGTTTGGCCATCTGCCGGGTGATCTCGATGGCATCCTCGTCGTCGACCTTCATCACCTCATCAATGACGTCAAGGTTGAGAATGTCCGGGATGAAGCCGGCCCCGATTCCCTGAATGGTGTGCCGGCCCGGCTTGATCGGCTCACCGGCCAGTTTCTGGGAAATCACCGGGCTGTTGAGCGGTTCGACCGCAACCACTTTCAAATCCGGCTTCTTGGCCTTGAGGGCCTCACCGCAGCCGGTGATCGTGCCGCCGGTGCCGACACCGCAGACCAGGATGTCGATCTGCCCATCGGTATCGGCCCAGATTTCCTCCGCCGTCTTGCGGCGATGGACCTCAGGATTGGCCGGATTTTTGAACTGCTGCGGCATGAAGAACTGGCTGCCGCTGTGGCTGATCTCCTCGGCGTGCCGTACCGCCCCCGGCATGCCTTCGGCAGCCGGGGTCAGCACGAGTTCAGCGCCCAACGCCTTGAGCATCCGGCGGCGCTCCAGGCTCATGCTCTCGGGCATCGTCACCCGTAGTTTGTAGCCGCGGGCCGCGCAGACATACGCCAGGCCGATCCCGGTATTGCCGCTGGTCGGCTCAATCACCACGGTGTCGGGACCGAGCCGGCCGTCCCGTTCGGCGGCATCGATCATGGCGCAGGCAATTCGGTCCTTCACGCTCCAGAGGGGGTTCATATTCTCGATTTTCGCGATCACTGACGCAACGCAGCCCTCCGAGACCCGCCGCAGCCGCACCAGCGGGGTGCGGCCAATGCACTGCGTGATGTCGTCGCGAATACCCATTGGCACGGTCGTGGCGGTCATGTCCATCCTCCTCGTGAAGCAAACGGAATTTTCTGCATTATCGTCAATCTCGACCACTTTGTGGAGTTTTTTCAGCCCGAAACCCCCTCCCGGCTGCCGTCGAAATTCCCTTGATCCCCCTCGCCACACGGCCTATCTTCCCGCCGCTGCCACGGCCGGCGGTCGTGCCGGCAGCATCAGCATCACCACCGGAGGGTGAGATGGCGAAGACTTGGCAAGTGAGACAGATGGTCGGCCCGTGGGGCTGGCAACGAATGCTGGCCTGCCTGCTGGCCTGGCTGGCCACCGGGACCGGCAGCAACTGGGCCGCTGAGCAGCCTCAGCCAACTTCTGCCGCGGCCAAGCCCGCCGCCGTTGTCAACGGGGTCGACATCTCCCAGCCGGAACTCGCCGCAGCCTGCCTCGAGCGGTATGGCTCGGTCGTCGTCGGCACGTTGATCAACAAGGCAATCATCCAGCAGGCGATCACCAGCCAGAACATTTCCGTGACGGCTGCTGACGTCGATGCTGAAATCGACGCCATGTCCCGTCGCTTCAAGGTTTCCCGCGAGCAGTGGCTGGTCCTGATCGAACGCGAACGGGGCGTCAATGAGCAGCAGTACCGCAATGACATTGTCTGGCCGATGATCGCCCTCCGCCGGCTGGCCCGGGGCCGCTTCGAACCGACTGACCAGCAGCTTGAGGAGCAGTTCCAGAATCAGTTCGGACCGACCGTGAAGGCCCGCATCGTGGTGCAGCGGACTGCCGCCGACGCCGAAGCGGTTCGGGCAGAAGCGGTGGCTCAACCCGATGCCTTCGGAGCTCTGGCCCGTGAGAAGTCGGTCGACGTCGGGAGCGCGAGTGTTGGAGGCTGGGTGCAGCCAATTCGACGATTCTCAGGTTCGCCCGCCTTCGAGCAAGCCGCCTTCGCGCTGGCCCCGGGTGAAATCTCCGAGGTCATCCGGGTGGCCGATCAATTCATTGTGATCAAGTGCGAAGGGCAGCTGCCAGCGGCCGACGTGCAACTGGCCGAGGTCCGGGGGCAGCTCGCCGAAGCCCTGCGGGAGAAGCAGGCCCGTGAGTTCTCGACCCGAGTCTTCGACCAACTCCAGCAGGCGGCCACAATTGAAAATGTGCTCAACGACACCGCCGGCCGCGCGGCCGACCCGGAAGTCGCTGCCCGCGTCAATGGTGCGCCGATTCCGATTGCCGAGGTCCGTGAGGTCTGCGTTGAACGGTACGGCAGCGATGTGCTCGAGACACTCATCACGCAGGTGCTGCTCAATCAGGCCCTCAGCCGGCAGCAGCTGACAGTCACTCAGGCCGATATCGATGCTGAGATCACCCGGGCGGCAGAGACGCTCGGGTTCCGCACGGCCGATGGAGAGCCCGATATCGACGCCTGGCTGGAGCGGGTAAGCCGCGAGCAGAAACAGCCAGTTCGGCACTATGTCGACGACATCGTCCGGCCGACCGTGGCTTTGAAAAAACTCATTGGCACCGTCCCGGTGACCCGCGAAGACCTCGACAAGGCCTTCACCGCCACCTTCGGGCCGCGGGTCCGCTGCCGGGCGATCGTCCTCGACGATCAGCGGCGGGCGCAGGAGGTCTGGCAACTGGCCAGGCAACAGCCGACGGCCGAAAAGATCGGCGACCTGGCAGAGCAGTACTCAGTTGACCCCACCAGCAAGGCTTTGCGGGGAGAGGTGCCACCGATTCAGCGGTTCAGCGGACAGCCAGCGCTGGAACGCGAGGCCTTCGGCCTCAAGCCGGGTGAGCTCTCTGGGGTGATCCAGATCGCCGACCGGTTCATGGTGCTGTTCTGCGAGGGCTTCACCGAGCCGGTCGAGGTGACCTTCGCCGAGGTGCGGGACGAACTCCATCGCGACATTCTCGAGAAGAAGCAGCGGATCGAAATGGGGCGATATTTCACCCATCTCCGCCAGTCGGCCACCATCGACAATTTTCTCGCCGGCACCAGCCAGTCGCCGGTCGCCTCACGGCAGGCACCACGCCCGATGCCGGCCGCTGGAAAAATGCCGGCCTCGACCCTCAGCCGGCGAGAGGCGGTCGAACTGTCCGAGCCCCGGGCCGGTAGCCGCCAAGGGCGTCAGCCGGCGGCGGGCGTGCGGCAGGCCACCTTTGAAACACCGGCAGCGGCGGGCCGCTGAACCTGCTCCCTGAGTTGGTGCCGGGACCGCAGCGGGGCCCTGCTCCGGGGGCCTCCAATCCGGCCCATCCCTCCCGGTGCCGCCCGCCGGAGGGTAGGATGGAGAGACCCTGCGAGTTTCCCCAATGAGTCCACACACCGTCACACCCGACTCCGCGGCCGGCCCGACCGCGATCCGCATGGCAGAGCGGATCGAACAACTGCCCCCCTATCTGTTCGCCCGGATCAACAAGCTGACCTACGACAAACGGCGTTCGGGCTGCGATGTGATCGACATGAGCATGGGGAATCCCTCCGATCCCCCGGCCCAGTTCATCATCGACAAACTGGCGGAGGCCGCCAACGAGCCCCGCAATCACGGCTACGCCCCGGCCACTGGGATCGCCAGCCTGCGGCGGGAAGTCGCCTCGCGGTACCTGCGGAAATGGGGAGTTCGGCTCGACCCCGAGACCGAGGTGATTGGCACTCTGGGGTCGAAGGAAGGCTTTGGTCATCTTTGCCTAGCGGTCATCAACCCGGGCGATGACGTCATCGTGCCGGCACCGTCCTACCCGGCCCATGTCTACGCTGTCGCACTGGCTTCGGGTAATCCGCTGGCCATCGATACGACGCAGCCTGATCGTTTCCTGGCGGCCGTGGCCGAGCGATGTGAAAGCCCCGCCGGCCCGCCCCGGCTGCTGGTGGTCAACTTCCCGCACAATCCGACCACCACCGTTGTCGAACCTGGCTTCTACGAGGATGTCGTGGCCCTTGCCCGGCGTCACAGCTTCCCGGTGATCTCGGATCTGGCCTACGCCGATGTCACCTTCGACGGCTACGAGTCACCGAGCATCCTGGCCGTGCCGGGGGCCAAGGACCTGGCGGTCGAGTTCACCACGATGAGCAAGGGCTTCAGCATGGCGGGCTGGCGGGTCGGCTTCTGCGCCGGCAGCCCCCAGATCATCAAGGCACTCGGCACCGTGAAGACCTATTACGACTATGGCATGTTCCGACCGATCCAGGTTGCCGCCGTCGTCGGGCTGCGGGACGGTGAAGCGGCGGTCGTCTCCCAGTCAGAGGTCTACCAGCGGCGCCGGGATGTGCTCTGTGAAGGCCTGGCCCGGATCGGCTGGCCCGTCGAGGTGCCAAAGGCCAGCATGTTTGTCTGGGCCCGCATCCCGGAACCCTTTGCCAGCGAGATGAACAGCATGGATTTTGCCGCCAAGCTGCTCGAGGAGGCCGATGTGGCCGTCAGCCCGGGGGCCGGCTTCGGCCCTGCCGGCGAAGGCTTCCTGCGGATGGCCCTGATCGAAAACGATAACCGCATCCGGCAGGCTGTCAAACAGATCGGCCGGGCACTTGGGCCGGTGCTGCGTGTCCCCGCAGCACCGGCCCGGTAATGCTCCCCGCAGGCGTTTCCCGGTGCAGCGGCGTTCAGCCGAGTTCCGGCAGGATGGCTTCGGTTTCGGCAGCTTCCCGCAGCTTTTCGAGCGCCTTTGCTTCAATCTGCCGGACCCGTTCTTTGGTGACACCCAGGGCCGAACCGACCTCTTTCAGGGTCTGCGGCGCCTGCTCGTGGTCAAGGCCGTAACGGCGAATGATGATCGTCTGCTCCCGCGGCTCGAGCCGGTCGAGAAACTTCTCAACCTGATGCAACCGATCCGACTCTGCCAGCCGCCGCTGAGTCTCGTCGGTCCGCTCGTCCGGAGCGGCCTGGAGCATTTCCATATCGGCCGCCCGGAACCGATCCCGCCGCTTGTGTTCATCCGGAATGGTACGAGCGTAGTTCTTCATGATCGCCCACGAGGCGTAGGTGCTGAACTTGTTGCCGCGGGCATAGTCAAACTTCTCAACGGCCCGCATCAGCGACATGTTGCCGTCACTCACCAGATCGAAGAAGCCGTCGGCCGCCGTCACCCGGCGCTTGGCGATCGAAACCACCAGCCGCAGGTTAGCTCGGACGATCCGGTTCTTCAGTTCGACGATCTCCCCGTAGAGGGCCTCGATCTGGTCCATCAGCCGGGCGTTGGGCCGCTCGGGCTTCAACTGTTCCCGCAGCAGCGTTGCCTTGTGCTTCAGGTAATTGAACTTCCGGAACAGCCAGACCTCCTGCTCCCGGGTCAGGAGAGGAACCTCGTAGAGGCTGGCCAGGTAGGCTGGTAGACCAGCCGGCTGCCGCACCCGCTTGCCAGCGTCCGGGTTCTCCGGATAGGGCTGGAAGACAACCTTTTCGGCACTCTTCCGCGAGAACAGCGCATTGGGAATGTAATCGAGCGGCAGCTGGGCGATCGCATCGGACCGCTGGGCGAGAATGACCCGATAGATGCTCGCCTTGCTCCGGCGATACCGCCGCGCGATCGACTCAACCGTCTCGCCCTGCCGGTAGTGCTGGTAGATCCGGGCACAGCTTTCGGGACGGAGTTTCCCGTCCGACCCAGGAAAGACGGCTGCCTCAGGATGATCCTGATCGTGCCGCTTGATCGTGTAGCGAATTGTCTCGACGCTCCGGTTGAGTCGTCGGGCAATGCGGCGATGCACATCGGCAGGGCAGGCACCAGCGACCGCCAATCGCCGGGCCCAGGCGATGATCCGATCGTGTTCGTCGGTGGAGAGCTGGCTGAACCGGCTCCCCCGCTGAATCCGCAGCGGATTTTCGCGAATGAAGCGTTCGACGGCACTGACCGGGAAGCCGACCCGCTTACGGCCGTCGATCGTCACCCGTTGGGCGACCAGACCATGATCCCGCCAGCGCGAGATGGTTTTGGTTGAGACATTGAACCGGCGGGCAAGATCCTCGATTGACAGGACCTCGTCGGTGGCGGACGGAACTGAACCCAGGGTGGGCTCCGCAACCGGAGGGCGATGCCCCGCGGCCGAGGCAAGTTCTTCCCGGTACAGCCGCATGAACGGAACGGACGTGTTGAAAACGTTGGAACGCATGAGAATCCTCCATGGTGGAGATCGAGCACTGGGCATTTCGCACCGAAACAAGCCCGACGATCGCCCCTGACGCGACCGGCGAGAATTTTTCGGCGTCCAACTCCCAAGGCTGAATCCCCAAAAGACCAGCCAACCGAACAAGCGTCCACGCACCGGGATTTTCCATAATCCCCTCCACACCATTCCTGCGGACGCCCTAGTTATACGCCTGAAGATTCAAGAAGGTTCACTGGACACCTGATTTTCTTGAGCAATATCCCCGCCAGCGGCACAACCGGCAGACTCAACTCCTGCCGAACCGTCCTAACCCCCTGAGAACACATGGGTTACGGGAAAATCCCAGCAGCATGGCAGTTCTCGGGCAGAGCCAGAAAAACAGGTGTCACCCCGTATTTCGTGCAGGCTCCGGGGCGGGACAGTTGGTATTCCTAGTCGCCTACCAGCTGTCTGGCCACCAAATGTCGCCCAACGCCAGGAAGGGTCCTTGAGGAAATCGCGAGATCGGCCGAAGTTCCCGCGAGGCTACTGCTGCTCCGTGCCGATTGCAGGCAAGAGGGGTACTGCTGATGAAAATGCGGCTGCTGGGCATCGAACACAAAAGTCGGGCCGGGGCGATCCTCGGCCAGGTTGCGGGCGGAATGCTGCCGATTGCGCTGCTGGCCGTGGTTTTCGCCGGCTTTGCTCCAGCCGGTGAACCAGCCGGACCGCCGGCTGGTCAGGCCGACGGGTGGGACGTGCTGACGCGATTCACCGCCAGCGGCAGCCTCCGGGCCACAGTCAACGCAGTGCCCGATGAAACGGCTGCCGAGACGACCGCGACAACGCTCGAAGTTGTCGAGCATGCAGTCGCTGCTGATGCGACCCTGCGGTACTTCGAGCGGCCCGCACCTGGGGCGTTTGCTCAGGGAATCGGGCCGACGACCGTCCGACAGTACCGCCAGGCTGAAGCCAGGCTGAAAATCGCTGGCACGACCGTCCGCACCGCACTGCCAGCAGACGCCCGGAAGGTGCTGGTCACCGCAGCCAATGGCCGACTGCACCCCTGGCTCGCTGACGGCTTTGTCACCCGCGCGGAACGGGATCTCCTGGTGGTCCCCTTCGACCCGGCATGGCAGGACGCCCTCAGGCCACCCCCGGCGGCCGAAGCGAAAACGAGTTGGACACTCGCCACTGCAGACCTCGCCGGGCTCCTCTGCATCGACACCGTGACCGCGGGCAGCGTGGTTGCCACCGTCGAACAAGTCGAGGACGCATGCCTTGTCATCTCCCTCGAGGGTGGAATCACCGGGGGTGTCGATGGGGTCCCGACCTCAATCGACCTCACGGCCTCGTACCGGTGGGATGCCGGTGCCGCAGACCAATCGGGGCTAATGACGCTCACCGCACGGGTGCACGAACAGCGACAGGCCGGCCATGTCACCCCCGGCCTCACCGTTGAGGCCGCCATTGAAACGACCCGCCGATGGGGGACCACCGCCACGGCCGAATCGGAGGAGGCCCGGGTGGAGCAGACAACTGCCCACCGTGGCCCTCGGCGCGGCCCCGGGCGTCCTGGAAGCCTCTGGCTGACCGATCCCTGCGGCCGATTCGATCTCGTCTACGACGCCCGCTGGCGATCGATCCAGCAGCAGGCCGACCAGACGGTGCTCCGGCTGATCGACCGGGGGAGGCTGCTTGGACAGGTCAGCATCATCCCGCTGCCCCCCGCCGCCGAATCCCCCAGCCTCGCGGCATTCCAACGGGATATCGAACGCTCCTTGGAGGGGCAGTTCAATCATCTGGTGGCGGCTGCCGAATCAGAGCGGAGCAACGGCACCCGGATCCTCCGCGTAGCCTCCGACGGCGAAGCCGATGGCCTGCCGTTTCGTTGGATTCACTACCATCTCACGGGAGTCCATGGCACGCCGGTGACGCTCTCATTCATGGTGGAGTCAGGCCAGCTCGAGCGGTTTGGCGAGGCCGACCGGCTTTTGGTT
Source organism: uncultured Pirellulales bacterium (assembly GCA_965662195.1). GTDB lineage: Bacteria > Planctomycetota > Planctomycetia > Pirellulales > UBA1268 > UBA1268. The sequence goes on along the minus strand of CBFIHA010000006.1, from coordinate 58,303 downwards.
GATGGATTTGCGGTTTCGCGAGCCGCGGAACTGACCGCTGCCAGCCCCGCCGAACAGGAAATCGATGCTGCCGCCCTGGACGGGGTTTTCAGCGGATCGCCTTAAAGCCCAAAACAGCCGAATTGCAGGCTGACCGCTTGACTACCCCCCGTTCCGATTGAGATACTAAGATCACTCGCCAGCAAACAATCGGGGTTCAGCCCCGAATATCCGGCATCGCCTCAGGGCAATGTTGGCTTAGATGGCAGGAAAGGAGCTGTGCCGTGGTGTAAGGTGCGTGGATGAGCCAGCCCTCCCGGTGACAGCCTTCGCGGGTTTGGAGCGTCTGGCAATCGAGAAACAGCACCGCATCAACGAGCAGATTCGGATCTCACCGGTTCGAGTCATCACCTCTGAGGGTGAGCAACTAGGGATCATTCCGACTGACGAGGCGCTCGCTCGCGCCCAGTCCTCTGGTCTCGACCTTGTGGAGGTGGCTCCCAATGAGCGACCGCCCGTCTGCCGAATCATGGATTTCGGCAAATTCAAATACCAGCAAAAGAAAAAGCAGCACAAAACCCACGTCCACCAGACCAAGCTCAAGGAGATTCGCCTCCGGCCCAAGACCGGGGAACACGACATCGAGTTCAAGATCAATCAGGCCCGCAACTTCCTCAGCCACAAGGACAAGGTAGCCGTGTCGGTGATCTTTCGGGGCCGGGAGATGGCCCACATTGATGAGGGGCAGCGCATTATGCGGCAAGTGATCGAACAACTCGAGGACATCAGCAAGGTCGAATCATCACCCCAGCAGACTGGCCGCCGACTGATCTGCACCCTGGCCCCCCGGTGACCGGCGGCAGCGTGTACACCCCCGGACAATCCGAGGCTGGATGGTGACAACAGCCTGACCACCCCAACAAACAACCGCAAAAAACAGAGGAACGATCGATGCCAAAACAGAAGACCCACAAAGGAACCAAAAAACGGTTCCGCCTGACTGCCAGCGGCAAAGTGAAGCACCGCCGGAGTGGAACCAGCCATCTTCAGGTTCGGCTTTCGGCCAAGCGAAAGCGCAAACTGCGGGGCACTGGCGTGCTCGCCAAGTCTGATACGTCAAACATTGTCGAGGCGCTGGCCTCCTCCAGTTACTGACCCGAGGCAGTCATCGCGGCAGATGTACCCGCCGCCTGATGAAATGCCGCCATTCGCGATTCAACCGCCATCTGGCAACCCGACTGACACCCGACGAACGAGGATTTGATGCGTACCAAGAATGTTGTTCCCCGGCTCCGCGCCAAGAAACGACTTTTCAAACGGGCCAAGGGTTCGGTTGGCGGCCGCAGTCGGCTGCTGCGAACGGCGAAGGAGTCGGTCGTCAGGGCCGGTGTATTCGCCCATCGTGACCGGCGTCGCCGCAAGCGAGACTTCCGCCGCCTCTGGATCATCCGGATCAATGCCGCCTGCCGCGAGCGGGGGCTGCGGTACAGCCAGTTCATTGCCGGGCTTGAAAAGGTCGGCTGTGAACTCGACCGGCGGACCCTGTCAGAAATGGCTGTCGTCGATCCCACCGGATTCGATGCTGTTGTGGCCCGGGTTCGGGAAGGACTCGGTCTGCCGGAACCGGCCGTCGCCTGATCGGACGGTTTTCTGAGACGCCCTCTGGAACGGCCCGCCGCTCGTGACGCACGTTTCGCTCGAAGCCTTCGTTGCCGAACTCGACGAATTGCGTGCCGAGGCCGAGCGGACGCTTTCGGATGTTGCAGACGGGGTTGCCCTTGAGGGGGCACGGGTCGACCTGTTGGGTGCCAAAAGTGGCCGTCTCAAGCTCGCGCAACGCGGACTGGGGCAGTTGGCCGGCCCCGATAAGCCTGCCGGCGGGAAGCACTTCAACACGGTCAAGCAGGCCGTTGAAGGTCTTTTTGCCGCCGCCCAGGAGCGGGTCGCCGGACCTGTCGGTGGAGACGCGGTAGCTGCGATCGACGTGACGCTTCCCGGCGAAGCGATCCGATTGGGCCGGGTGCATCCCCTCAGCCAGACGATCCGACGGGTGGCGGCGATCATGGGCCATCTCGGCTTCGAGGTGGTCGAGGGCCCGGAGGTGGAGGACCAATGGCACAACTTCGAGGCCCTCGCCATTCCGACGGAACACCCCGCCCGTGATCCTCTCGATAATTTCTATCTCGCGGTCGCCTCAGGGCCCGAACAATTGCTGCTGCGGTCGCAGACCAGCACGGTGCAGATCCGGGTGATGGAGCAGCGGAAACCACCACTGCGGATCGTCTCTCTGGGGCGGGTCTACCGCCCCGACACGGCCGATGCGACCCACTATCCGATGTTCCACCAGGTGGAGGGCCTGCTCGTCGAGCCCGGGATCACCATGGCGCATCTCAAAAGCGTGCTCCGGGCCTTTGCGTCGAGCTTTCTCGGAGGAGATGTTCACGTTCGGTTTCGCCCATCGTTCTTTCCTTTCACTGAGCCGAGCGTGGAGGTCGACATGGAATGGAACGGCCGTTGGATCGAGATGGGTGGTGCTGGCATGGTCGATCCTGCCGTGCTTGAGGCGGTCGGCTACGATCCCGACGCGGTCAGCGGCTTTGCCTTCGGCCTCGGTGTCGAGCGAATTGCCGCCCGTCGCTACGGGGTCGCGGACATCCGGGACTTCTTTCGCAACGATGTCCGCTTTCTGGAGCAGTTCAGCGATCGGGGGTGGGCATGATCGTCTCACTCGACTGGCTCAGCGACTATGTCGATCTGCCACCGGCTGACGAACTGACTGAACGCCTGCTGCTGGCTGGTCTCAACCACGAATCGACCGAAACAGTCGGGGCTGATACTGCTGTCGACCTCGAAGTCACCAGCAACCGCCCTGACTGCCTCGGCCACGTTGGCGTGGCCCGAGAGGTTGCCGTCCTGTACGACCGCCCGCTGAGGATTCCCCCGGCCGAATTGGCCGAACCGGCAGCAGCCCCGGCAGTCGCCGTTGAAATTCGGGCAGGTGACATCTGCCCCTTCTATTCCGCCCGCGTCATCCGCGGGGTGACGATCGGCCCGAGTCCCGACTGGCTCGTTCGGCGACTGGCAACGGTCGGTGTCGGCAGCGTCAACAACATTGTCGACATCACCAACTATGTGATGCTCGAGTGTGGACAGCCGCTGCACGCCTTCGATCTGACCCGCCTGGCTGGCCTCAACATTGTCATCCGACGAGCCGAGGTGGGTGAGCCGTTCATTGCGATCAATCACAGGCGCTATGAACTTACTGATGAGATGTGCGTGATTGCCGATGCCGATCGGGCGGTAGCACTCGCCGGCGTGATGGGTGGTGCCGACACCGAAATCACGGCAGCGACCACCGATATCCTGCTGGAGTCGGCTCAGTTCGCGCCGCTGCCGGTGCGGACGGCAGCCCGCCGGCTGGTGCTTGGCAGTCCATCGTCGTACCGGTTCGAGCGGGGTCCCGATCCGGCTGCGGTCAGCTGGGCCAGCCGGCGGGCCGCTGCCCTGATCCTGGAACTGGCCGGCGGCCAGCTCGACGGTCCGATCGTCGAAGCAGGCCAACTGGCTTGTCGTCCAGCGACCATCACACTGCGGCCGGGCCGGGTAGCCGAGGTACTCGGGGTGCAGGTGCCGCTGCCACGGCAGCGTGAAATCCTGCAGCCACTCGGCTTTGTGGAGCAGCACGCCAAAACGGATGAGACCCGGTGGCTGGCCCCGACCTGGCGGCGGGACTGCTGGCGGGAGATCGACCTGGTGGAGGAGATTGCCCGAATCGAGGGCTACGACCGGGTGCCGGAGAATGTGGCGATTGCGGCCCGGCCGACTCAGCGGTCGGCCCGGGAGCGGCTGGTACGGATGACCGCCGAGGTCTGCGTGGCGGCTGGCTTTTGCGAGGCGATGACCCGTAGCGTTGTGGCGGAGCCACTGGAGGCTTGGGGAAGCCCCTGGGGAAATGCCGCGGCACTCGTCTGTCGCCCGCCACTGGTACGAGGGGCCGACCGGCTGCGGCGGACACTCCTGCCGAGTCTGGCCGAGGCCAGCGCCGGCAGTCTGGCTGCCGGCGCGGCTCATGGTGACCTGTTCGAGATTGCCCGTGCCTACCTGCAGCGAGCGGAAGCAGCCACCGGTGTGGACTCACCGGTGGAAGAGCCGGTGTTGCTTGCAGCGTTGACCGGGGGCGATTTCTTCCGGGGCAAGGGCCTGGCGGCGGCCATCCTGAGACGAATTGGACTGGCCGAGTCGGCTGCAGCAGCGTTGGCCGACAGTCCCGGGAGGCCAGCCGAAGCGGCTGTCGGCTACCGTCCGCTGAGCAGCGAACTCTTCGCCACCGGCCGGGCGGCCGAAATTGTGCTCTGCCGTCCCGGCGCATCAGATCGACGAATCGGCCTCGTTGGTGAACTGGCCGAGTCACTCTGCCAGGCGTCCGGCCTGACTCCTCCGGTGGCCGCGATCGAGTTGCGGCTCGATGGCCTTGAATTTCTGGCTGATGCAGAGCCTGTGCGATTTCCACTCAGTAGCCTCCCAGCGATCGACCGCGACATCAATCTCGTGGTCGCTGAGTCAGTGCCCTGGGCAGCTGTTGTCGCGGCGATTGAATCGGTCGGCTGCCGCGAGCTTGAAGGGGTCCGGCTCGGTGACGTCTGGCGAGACGACGAGCGGCTCGGCCCCGGCAAAAAGAGCATCGTCGTCTCCCTGCGGCTTCGCAGCCACGAGGCCACGCTCTCCGCAGACCAGGCCAACAGCCTCGTTGCCGACATGGTGGCGGCCTGCAGCCGGGCCACCGGCGGTGTCCTGCGGGGCTAGGTTCTGTCTGAAAAGGCTACCGTTGGCCCGAGAGCGAGCTGCTGTGGCCTCTGGCAAGGACGGCGAAGCAGCCAGATTTGTAGATCTGGCGATGGAGCCGGACGTAGCCAGGGGCAAATGAGCCGCTCGCAGCCAGGTACTGAGTTTTCAGACTGGGCCTAGCAGGGCGTGGGAATAGTCTGCTGCCACAAGCCGCGGCCAGCCTACGGGTATCGCCGGCTCGGGGGCGGCAAAAGTCTGGTCGCGTCGGCCGTTGAGGCCGAATGCTCCTCGAGCGTACGCCGACCCCCTCGCCCCGGCAGGCGTGCGACCGAAGGCTCGCCACGAAAAAACCGGCACGATGTTCAGGCCTTCCTTGCAGCAGCCGCCTGCCCTCAGCGAATGCTGCGGCTCCGCCCGGCGGATCGGCGTTGCCGCCGCTGCTCATACGCTTCGCGGCGGTCGACGAGCTGTTCAACCCGACCAGCATTCACCACAAAGACCGCCGGGTCGTCGATCACGAAGGGCGTTGACCAGGTCTGCCCGTCATTGAGATTGCAGACATTGAAGAAGAACGAATTGAGCCGCTCGGCACGGAATCCATAGGGGAACTGGCTGGTCAGATGGTCGGCGGTCGTGAGATCGTCCACACCGGGACTGGCGAAGTAGTGCACCTGGCCATCAGCCGACAACGACATCCCGAAGGTCCACCAGCCGAACTGCTCAGCCGGGATGTCCTTCACCGGAAAGTCGATCCCGCGACGGTCGCCCCGCACCTTCACGAGAGCCGAGTCGGTGTCGACACCCCGCGACGTCTCGCTGCGAAAGTGAATCCACATGCCGGGCCAGTAGGGCTCAACCACCGCCGATTTGCCGCTGGCAAAGAAGCCCCGATTGGCCTCGAGCGTAGTGGTCCGCACGCCCAGCCGGATGCCGAAATGGGGCCCGCTCCGGTTCTCCCAATCCGCGGCCGGCGGAAGCCAAACCCGGACAACGCAACTGGGAATCTCCTGCACGGGAATCTGCGAACCGAGCCGGCTGGTGATCCCGCAGATCAGATCATCCTGCTGCACCGACTGCGAATAGGTGCCCGGCACACCGCTGTGGAGGGTTCGCAGCAGCAGTGCGCGGCTGCTGCCGGCGAGTCCCCCGGACGGCGTGGCAATCGTTTCCAGCAGATCGGGCTGGCCCCGTTCCGGCCCCTCCTGCAGCCGCCGATTGGCCGATCCGCCCAGTGGCCCCCGGGCCTGGCCGTCCTCCTCGCGGGAACTCTTGGGATGGTTGTGGAAGAACTTCCAGTCTTGATCCTCGAACGTATCACCCAGAAAGTCGATCGGCGTTCCGGCACCTGGTACGGGCACGACCTGCGTGAGCGGCGAGTCGGCGGCCTGACACGGAACAGGCAGCATGAGGGCGGCGATGGCAACCGCGGGCAGGACTGAGATGGTTTTCATGGTCGGTGGGGTGTCAGAGTGGGGATGATTTCTGTCGGCTGCCGCCAGTCCGGCCGACAGCAAAAGAAATCGGCAACCACCCCCTGAACAGTCCAGCCACATCCAGCCACCCATGCCGCCGGCACAACGCGTTCAGCCCGAACGTAGCCGGCGGGCTCGTCGGTCGAGGGCGTGCAGAGCCTCGGTGCAGCGGCTGACCAGTTGCCGTTCGTCGAGCTCAGCAATTTCGGCGGGGGTGATCACCGGCCCAAACTCCAGCCGAATTCTGCCCGGCCGCGGCAGCAGCCGTGACCGTGGCCAGCACTCGTAGGCTCCCACGATTACCACTGGGGCAATCGGCACACGGCTCCGTTTGGCGAGCAGGGCAAAGCCGCTTTTGATCTCCCCCAGCTGGCCATTCGCCGTCCGGGTTCCCTCTGGAAAGACGATCACTGCCGCGCCACCCCGAAGCCGGGTGATGACGGTTTTCATCGCCTTCACGGTCGAGGACTCACGGTTGATCGGAATGGCATCAAGCGCTGTGATCACCCGGCCGAATGGCCCGAAACTGAACAGTGAACTGCGGGCGAGGCTCGACAGCCGCCGGTCGGTCGCCAGACCGAGCAGTAATGGGTCAAGGTGGCTCTGGTGGCTCGACAAGACAAGCAGCCCACCGGACCGCGGCAGCGGCTCAGCCCTTCCCAGCCGAAATCCCAACAGCGAAACGGCAAACGTCCGGCTGAAGACCCAGAGCAGGGAATAAAGGAGCCGTCCCCACCAGATTGGATGGGCTGTCGGGCGGACCGGGGACCCGTCCTGGCCGGGCTCGGGCGGCAGCACGGTCATGGTGTGGCCCGCGGTGACTGGTCAGGGGTCAGGCCCCGTTCCCGGGCGAGGGTGAAAATCCGCTCAACCACCGCATCCAGGGAGAGGCCGTCGGTTTCGACAACAATGGCGTCGGCGGCTGCCTGCATCGCGCCGACGGGCCGGTGACGATCACCGTCATCCCGCCGTGACTGAGCGGCAAGAATCTCTGTGGCCGACTGGCTGCTGTCCCCGCGGTCAATCTGCTCCTGGTAGCGGCGGCGGGCCCGTTCCTCTGGAGCGGCAACCAAAAAAATCTTCAAGGCCGCCCCCGGGAAGACCACCGACCCCTGATCCCGGCCCTCGGTGACAACGTTGAGCCGGTCGGCCAGCGCTCGCTGCAGGTGCTTCATCGCCTCGCGGACCGGGGGGGCGTCGGCGACCGGTCGCGTGGCGACGGTGACCCGTTCGGTGCGGATCTCGGAAGAGACATCACGGCCGTCGAGGAGTACCCGGCCATCGGTAAAGGTGATCGTGATGGCGGCGGCGAGCGCGGCGAGGGCCTGCTGATCCTCAAGTGGCAGCCGGCGATCGAGGGCCGCCAGAGCGACGGCCCGGTACATTGCACCGGTATCCATGTAACACCAGCCGAGGCGGGCGGCCAGCCGTCTGGCTGTTGAGCTTTTGCCGGCACCGGCCGGTCCATCAAGCGTGATGATCATTGCTGAACCAGATCTCCAACTCGACCCATTCGTTCCGGGCCAGGGAATACTCCACCGCAGTGCCCACCACAGCCACACCATCTGCCTCCCCCGGTGCAGCTTCCACCAGACAGTGGCGCTGGGCCCGGGCGATGGGCTGAGACCAGTCGAGTCTCACCTGCTGGGAACGGCCCGCCGATTCGAGCAGCCGCAGCCGCAGGCCAACAAGCCCAGCTGGGTCTGCCAGCCGGCAGGCCGAAGTCAACCGCACATCGGCGGGCAGACCGGGTAGCCGGCCCGCCGGCGCGAGCACGCCCCGAGCGGCCCAACTGATCGCCCGGTCGGCTGCGGCCGGAAGATCGATTCCGAGGGCGAGCCGGCACTTCACCGGCCGGGGGAAAGATCCTGCGTGGTCTTCGCCCATCGACGCGGCGGCTGACACCGCCGAGGTTTCTCGTGATTCACCGCCTTCATTTCCAGCGGTAGCCGCTGGGCTGCCGCTGGGTCCCGGCTTGAAATCGGTCGCCAGCAGGGTGTCGAGCGTGTGCGGGCTGCTCCGCAAATGCCAGGGCAATTCACCGCAAAAGAGCTGGAGGTGACTGGTGCCGGCCTCAATCTCCCCGCCGCGTGAACCGCGGGTAAGCCCCCCCCCCTCACTGGCCAGAACCAGCAGCCAGGGCGAGCAGAACCGCTGCCGTTCCGTGGCAATCAACTGGGTCTGCAGGCTGCGGAAGACGTCACAGAAATCATTTTCATTCCAGGCGAACCGGCAGGCCAGGTAACGGCTCCACGAATCGCCTTCGGTCCGGGGCAGCGCAGCAGCCGCTGCGGTCGGTTCGATGACCAGATCGATGCTTGCCGCGGCGGTTTCAGGAAGGAGTGAAATGGTCTGCGTAAAGGTAGCCAGTGTCAAGCCGGCCGCGTCGAGCAGTCGCCCGTGGCTCGAGATTGCCTGCCCCTGCCGGTCAATCCCGTCCGCCACCATGCTGCTGTAGGTGGCAACGGCGGGACGCCAGGCCGTGGCCGGCCCAGCCGTGGTATCAGGCCACCGCAAGGCCAGTTGCTGGGAAAGTAGATTGCGACCGGTGGCACTACGGCGAACCGATACGATTCCTCCAGTCCCTTCGTGAACCCGCAGCTGTAATCCGCTGGTGGTCAGCGTGAAGGGATCGACAGTTGACCGGCGGGGCCACCACCAGCCTGCCCGCCGGGGAACAGGCTGACTGGTGGCTGTCGCCTCGGCGGCAGGATTCGTTTGGACCGCCTCCGGCTGAGGACTTAGGCCGGCCAGTTGCCGGGCCGATTCGTCCCGCCCGCTCATCAGCTGCCGGGACTCGGCCACCAGAACCGCCGCCTGACTGTCAAGCGGCGTCTCAGGAGCCAGTCGCAGCGGAAATGAATCGGCCGGGAACCTGACCGGACCGGCGGCTTCAGCCGTTTCGGCCAACAGCGAATCGGGGGTGACGAATCGGCCGAAAACGCCCGACCAGGAAGCCAGCCGGCGGAGCAGTCCAAACCAGGGGCTGGCAGTCCCCGCATGGTGGCAGAACATCACCATGACAGTGTGATCGTGGTCCATCGCATCGCCGAGCGTTGTCGGGAGGGAAAGGATGGTGGCCGTCGATCGGGCATCAAGCAGCTTGGGGGCAGCGGCGTCAATCTCCGACTGGGCGGCCTCCCACTGGAAACGGGCCATCCCGGGCTCGGGCAGGCTCCGGCCATCAAAACTGTTCCACAGCAGCCCCCGGTAGCCGAGCCGGGCGAGGACCTGCGGCAACAGCGGGGCGATCGGGCCGGCCTGCTGGGCATAGATGGTCGGTTGCACACCGACCGCCGCCTCCCAGGCATCCCGGCCCCGCGTTACTTCGGCTTCAAGCCGTTCCGGCGACACGAGTGCCAGCGGAACGGTCGGTGACAGGCTGCCGATCGCTGCCAGACTGCCGGCATCGATGCGTTCCCGCAAGCGATCACGGAGTGCCGGCGGCAGACCGGCCACCTGCCCAAGTGTCTCGGGGTCGGCGAGTACCGCCAGCGGTGCCGGCGAGGCGAGTTCAGCAGGGATCGCCGTCAGCGATGACTCGGCCAGCAGCACGAGGTCGAGGCACCAGCAGTCGACCGGGTAGTAGTGGTCGCGTACCGCCTCAAGGCAACCAAAGGCCTCTGCCAGCCGCTCACGGGCCACCAGCTCGTTGCCCGCACTCCAGTTTTTGGCTGCGGCAGCCACCGCTTCGGGGAAACCGGTTGTCTCGAGGTTGGTTTCGGTGCGCATCCGCCGGGCCAATCGCTCCGAAAGCAGGACTGCCAAGCCGAGCCCCCGAAAATCATCGATCTGCTCCCGCTGCCACTCCGCCAACGCTGCTCTGTCGCTGTCAGCCGCACCAGAGGCCACCAGCAGGGCCGCCACCAGTTGTTCCGAATCGTGCTCGCAAAGAAATTCCTGGCCAGCTTCCGGTGGTGGTGAAACACCCGCCTGGAATCGCTCCGCCATGCCGGGTGGCACCAGGCCGACGACGGATCCTTCCCGCGTCCAGGGCAGGTCGAGGCTGGCCCAGTCCGGGAGTCCGGCGGCGGCACCGAGCACCGCGGGATGCCAAGCCGCCGTCCAGGCTGCCAGCACGGCGTCAGCCTCATGCTCTTCCAACCAGTCGGGCAGATCGTCGAGGGCGTGACAGGGAAGGAAGACGGTGATCTGCGGTCTGACGGGGGTCGTGGTCTCGTCCATATCGGCTCTGCTGCGGTGAAATTATCCCGCCGCCGCGGGGCCATTGAGGCAGCGGTGACCAGCGGACCAGACCGGGCGTTTCGGCCGCGACACCCGGGCCTGTCACGCTTTGCTGAGGCAACCGTTTGACGCGGTTTCCGGCCGCTTTCTACAGTTCTCTATGGTAACGTATAGGAAGGGTCGCGGCAGCCACAGAGCCGGCCGCTCTCGTCTTCCCGTCGCCATTGGCGGCACCAATCAAGAACACGCTGCGATAAGGCGGCATCTGCATGGCACGCGGGCAAAACGTCTGGGGCATCGACATCGGCAAGTGCGGGCTGAAGGCCCTGCGGTGCAGCCGGTCCGCCGATACGGGCAATCTGGTCGCCGAGGCCTTCGACTACATCGAGTACCCGATGCTGCTCACGCAGCCGGAGGCCGATCCGGCGGAACTCGTCAGGGCCGCCATTGAGGAATTTCTCAGCCGAAACGAGCTCGCTGGCGACCGGATCGCCGTCTCGGTGCCGGGCCAGGCGGGCCTCAGCAAGTTCATCAAACTGCCTCCTGTCGAGGCGGCCAAAATCCCCGACATCGTCACCTATGAGGCGCGGCAGCAGATTCCGTTTCCGCTCGATCAGGTCGTCTGGAGCTGGCAGCGGCTGGAGGGGGGGATCGAGGAGAGTGGCTTTGTCATCGACGCCGAAGTTGCCCTTTTTGCAATGAAACGAGATCAGGTCGACAAGGCGCTCGAGCCGTTTCGGCAGGCTGAGATCGAGGTGGACCTGCTGCAACTCGCCCCGGTGGCGCTGGCCAATCTCATCATGGCCGATCGGCTGCCACCGGCTGCTGAAATTGACCCGGACTCACCGCCACCGTCGATCGTGCTGGCTTCGATGGGGGTCGACTCAACCGACCTGATCATCACCAATGGCCTGCGGATCTGGCAACGAACCATGCCGATCGGTGGGAGCAACTTCACCCGCGCCCTCGTGCAGGGTTTGCGGATGACGTTCTCAAAAGCTGAAAAGCTCAAACGGAACGCCGCCCGGGCCGAGGACCCCAAAAAGGTTTTTCAGACCCTGCGGCCCGTCTTCAACGAATTTGCCAGCGAGATGCAGCGATCGCTGAACTACTTCACCGGCCAGGATCGCAATGCCGCAATCGACGGCGTGATCCTGGTGGGCAACGCCGCCAAACTCCGGGGACTCAGCGATTTCCTCTCCAAGCAACTCCAACTTGAGGTCCATCGGCTGCGTGAATACCGTAGCCTCGAGGGCGCGGTTGTCCTGAAGACCCCTGCGTTCCAGGAAAACCATCTGGCCTTCGCTACAGCCTACGGCCTGGTGCTGCAGGGCCTCGGCCGCAGTTCCCTCCGTACCAATCTGCTGCCCCCGGAGGTAACCCGCGACCGGCTGATCGAGTCAAAGAAGCCGTGGGCCGTCGTGGCAATGCTGGGCCTGCTGGTTGCGGCATTGGTGAACTTTCTCGGTATTTTTGTCGCCTGGAACAGCTATTCCGAGAACCTCTTCGCCGAGGCCTTCAACCGGATCGACCAGGTGACCGCCGAGTCGGCTACGATCCGGAGCGGCGTTGAAGAGGCACAGGCGCAGCAGGATGAGATCCTCGCCACCCAGCAGCGGCTGCTCCGAATAGCCGACCGACGGTTTCAGACCTTGGAATTGATGCGGGCCATCGAACAGATGCTCCCCCGCGATGAACCGGATAAGACCCAGTTGCCGGAGGCCGATGCTCAAGCCGGAGAAGGGCCAGCCAACCCGCCGGTGGTGATCAACTACGACGAACTTCACATCGAGTCGATCGAGTGTGAGTACTTCGACGATCTCGCGGTCTGGTTCGAACCTCTGCAGGCTGAGTGGCAAAAGACCATCGCCAGCGACCAACCCGACGAGGAAGAGCCTGCCCCGGGGCCCGGGAACCCGCTGGCAGACAATCCGGCTGCTGACGACCAGGCGGTGGCGGGCAGCGACCCGGACGAAGCCGCCGCGGAGGATTTTGCAGCTGAGGACGTTGAAGCAGACCAACCCGTCACGCCGGCCGGCGGTGGCTGGGTGATTCAACTGGTCGGCTACCATTTTCACAACGAGGACCGGCACAAGCCATTCGAAGGTCGCTACTACCTGCGGACGACAATCGTTAAAAATTTGCTCGGCGAAGGGGTTGAGCTCACCGTCGCTGCCGGACCGCGCAAGGGCGAGCCGATGTCGGTGGACGAACTTGGCATCGGGTTTCCCGTCATCGTGTCATCAAGCACGATCCGGCCAGATTGGCTCGACACCGACCTCGGTGCTACAGCCGGGGGCTTGCCCGGCCCCGGGCAAGCCCGGGGCCCACGCCGCGGGCGTCGCCCGTCCGGCCGCGATCGCTCCGGAGCCGAGGAGTCGGACGGGATCGAATTGAAGCGTTATGAGTTCGTGCTGCAGTTTGTTTGGCAGCCGAAATCACCCGGCGCGGTCGAACTTGTGCCCGCCGAAACCGAAGCTGAAGGTTTTGCCGACTTCTAGCAGTCTTTACGCATCGGCGTCTGCCTCAAGGTGCCCTCATGGTCGAAATTCCGGACACTATCAAGCCTCATCTGAAACTCCTGGGCAAGTACCACTTCTGGCTGCTGGCCCTGCTGATGCCGCTGGTGCTGGTTCCTCTCGCCTTCACCGCCGACGCGACGCTGATCGGCCAGATTGAGAAGCGGCAGACAGAAGTCTCCGGAAAGCTCCAAGCCATCGAGCAGCTGGCGAGCGCCGAAGCAGCTGGGTACGAGGAGCTCGGGCATCCGCAGAATGAATGGGCGGAGCAGCTCAAACGCACTGCGAATCGACTGCGGGGCCAGGTCTACGAGCAGTGGGCCGCATTCTGGCAACAGCAGCAGGATCTGCGGGTCTGGCCGCGGGAGCTCCGCAGTGACTTCATTCGAGCGATCAGCCGACTGAAGCCTGGCGAGACGCTTCCCGTCCGGTTGCTCGAACGGTATCAGAACACAGTCCGGCAGCTTGTTCGGAAACTCCCGGCAAGGCTTGACGCCGCCGAGCAGATGCAGGAGTCAAACGAACCGGGCCGGCGAGGCGGGGCGGAACAATTCCCGGCCGGTCGAGAGCTCGGCATGGTCGACGGCGAACCGACCGATCAGCACATGGTCACCTGGGACCCCGCCGACCAGTCGGAGCTCTATGCCTCCTTCAATTGGCAAAAGCCCCCCTCGACGAAGCAGATTCTATTGGCCCAGGAAGAGCTCTGGGTCTATGAAACGCTCTGTGATGCCATTGCAGCGGCCAACGCTGGGGCAACCGGACCGCACAATGCGACCATTGCCGGCATCAGCCAACTGGCAGTCGGCTACCGAGCGGCCCAGGGCAGCCCCTCCGGACGCGGTGGCGGTCGCGTTCAACGGCTCGAATCTGCCACCGGTGGCAGGGGCATGGAAATGGGCATGGAAATGGGCATGGAAATGGGCATGGGCATGGGTGACGGGGAAAACACCGGCCCGCCTCCGAACCCGAGATTTTCGGGCAGCGGCCAATCGATGGGCATGATGCCTGCGGACGATTTCGCTGCCGATGATTTCGGTGACGGCAACGACATGGAAGACGACACGCTGCGGAACTGGATCTACGTCGACGCCACCGGCCGCCCCCTCACCGCCGAGGAACTTGAAGATTCTCCCGACACCAAACTGGCCCACCTGGTGCCATTCGCTCTCCGTGGCAAAGTCGATCAGCGAAAACTCGACCTGCTGCTGCGGACGCTGGCCACGTGGCCCGTGCCGATCGATGTCCGCCAAGTGCGGATCAACCCGGAAAATGGGCTCGATTCGGGTGGGCCACGGAATCGCCGGATGATGCGTGAGGCTATGCCTGGAAATCAAACGAGCGAGTCGTTTCGCCGCTATGACATCACCGTCGAACTGCGGGGCATGATCGCCCTGGCCAATCGTCCTAACGAGGAATTCCTGGGGCTCAGTGATCAGGCTGCCGAGGCGGTTGACCTGCCTGCAGAGGAGTAACCCGCCATGCAACTTCCAAAACTCAGATTTACATCCGAGGCATTGTTTTCACTGGCGGCAAATCACGGTGAGAAGGTGCTCGCGGCCATTGCGATTCTCTGCAGCCTGCCGCTGGCGTGGGGCGGGTTGAATGCCCTGCGAACACGGATGCTCTCGAATGAGCAGGCGCCTCGCAGCCTGGTAGAGGCGGCAACGACTGCTTCAAGGCAGTTCACTCGCGAACTCGGGGACGAACAGCGTGCCGAACTTGCCAAACGCCTCCGGGGCCCACAGATTGATGCTGTCGCAGAAATTGAAAAGTGGCGGAATGATGAGGTCAGCCCGCCCCCAGCTGGCCTGGGACTCAACCGTCCGCTGCTCGGCGACGTCAGGAAGCGGGACGCGCCCACGGTCTACCCCCTTGAGCAGGTGCGGGCGATCGCCGGATTGGCCGTCATCGCCCGCCGAGAGGAGGAACGGGCTCTGGGAGGGATCCCTGGCCGCAATCCAGGAGTGCCTGAAGAGATGGAACAACAGGGGCCTCAGGTGCAATCACCGCCGGCCATCCTGCTGCCCTACGTCGTCCTCACCGGCCTCATTCCTGCCCGCAAGCAGGCTCAGGAGTATCGTTCCCGCTATGGGGAAGCGAGCTATCGAGATCCGCAACGAGACGTTCCCCGCTGGAGTGACTTCACGGTGGAACGGCAGACACTTGATGCATCCGAGGATGACCCCTGGAAAAAAGTCGATCTCCGACAGGCAGTCAAGCGGTGGGGACAAAGTTGGAGCGGCGTGGCTGCCGAGACACTCCCGGCGGAACTCATCCTGAGTGACACCGAAAATCCCAGGGATCCGGCCACGATGCCGATTGGTTTCTTCGGACCACTCCCGCAGCTTGCCGAGCGGCCCAGCCTGATCGGTCTCGCCGGACAGATGGCCCCTGCCGGACCGCAGGGTGGTGTCACCTGGGGACTCACCGGCCTGCACCCGTGGGTCATCGGCGAGCTTGAAACACTTCGCCAGCAGCAGCAAAAGGAGGCCCAGGAGCAACAGCAAGGCGGCCTGCCCGGGCTTCCGTTTGCAGACTCCGGCATGCTGCCGGGAAGTGGCATGGGAAGCGGATTCGGTGGATTCCCCGGTGATCCGGGCATGGAACCCAGCTTTGATGATCCGATGGCCGGCCCTGATGGCATGATCAACCGGACTGAATACCGGCTTTTTCGGTTTCTCGACACTGACGTCGAACCAGGCGAAACCTACCGGTATCGGGTCACGATCCGGCTCTGGAACCCCAACGTCAGCCTGCCGGTCCGATACCTCGAAGATCCGTCGCAGGCCGGAATCGTCACGCTGGCAGCCGACCCGGCTGAGGCCGGCCCGGCGGCCAGCGGAGGGCTGGTCCGGGTACCGAGCCGCAGCCGCGTCGTTACGCGGATGCTGGCAGCCAGCGACAAGAAGCTGTTCGGGCTCGGCGGCAACGACAACGAGGCCCTTGTCCTCGATGCCAATCCCGACTCGGGCAACCTTGAACTGCACTCCACCGAGATTCAGCGCGGCCGGCTGATCGGAATTGAGAAAGAATCACAGCGACTCAGGATCGGAAACTGGCGGATCTCCGTACCGAAACACGACGTCGAGACCGACGTCACTGTCTTGGACTTGGTGGGCGAGCAGGAAGTGGCTGAAAAAAAACGGATCAGCCGGGGCTTTGTTCCACCACCTCCGTTTGAATTGCTGCTGGTCAATGCCGCCGGTGGACTGGAACACGTGACACCAATCGAATCGTTCAAGCCTGTCCGTGATTACCTGCCGACGCTGCCGGGTTACATGCCGCCGCAGCCTCCCCAACCGCAAGAACTGGGGTTTTGATGATACGGATTCCACGCACCAGCCGACAGCTACGCTTCGAGTGGACGATTGCTTGTGCAACCGCGCTGCTTGCTTGCGGGTTCTTTCTTGCCCTCTCATCATCTGCCGCTGCCCAGCAAAAGCCACGATTCGAAAACTGGCCTGCATTTGAGGCGTCGGCTGACCTGAAGGCCTACCGCAGTGAACTCGCCGCAGGGGGAGGCTTCACCGATCGTCACCGGCGGCTGTTGGTGGACGACGGCCTCGCCCAGCTGCTGGTGGATGCCAACCGGGACAGGCTGGCGTCTATTCGGGCCAGATTGCCCGCGGTGCTGTTGGACAAAATCACGAATGCCGCGGCATATGGCGAAGCTTCGGTTGCTGCAGTTGAGGCCCTCGATGAGCTGGCCCGGAGGGGAAAGGGGGCGGTCGAAGGGAGTGTCAACGCCTGCCTGCTGTTGGGAGAGTTGCAAACGCAGGAAGGCCAACTGTTGGCGGCCGCGACCCCGGTTCTCTGCGAGCTGACGCTCGACGCCACTGTCACACCCGCCGTGAGAGTCGCCGCACTGGTTGGTCTTCGTGGCCGGGTGCAAGCAGCAGGTGGTGGAAGCACCCCGGAGACCAAACAGGCGGCTGTCGGGTTGCTGCCAACGGTTGAACAGCTGCTGCAACTCGACACGCCACCGGCCGGTGCCACCACCGTTTTGATCGACTGGCTCCAGCAACGCACCCTCGATCTGGCCGTGGAACTCGTGCCATTGGCGGCAGCTGACCCAAAGCCACTGGCGGCCGTGGGCACAGCAGCGTTGACGCTGCTCCAGAATACCGGCAGACCGGTCAATCTCCGGGTGCGGGCAGCAGGACTGCTCGCCCGCCTGGTAAAAGCCGACGAAGCCACTCGGGCGGCTGAAATCGTCGAACTCATCGAGGCGGTTGCCGTCGCAGCGGTGGTGGAGGATCGGGAGGCACTCGCGCTGATCAAGCTGGAACTTTCCCTCAGCGGGCTCGACCCTCAGGCTGGTGGCCCGGCGATGATGGCCGAGCCGATGATGATGGGCCCCAACGGTGAATCTCTGTTGCCCGAACGAAGCCTGTTCTCTGTGGCGCGTTGTCTGCAGACCAGCTGGCGGCTTGCCAGCCTCGCCGACGCGCTCACCGCAATCGCCACAGCCCTGGACGATGCCGGCAAGCCCTACGAGCAGAAGGCTGGAAAGCTGAGGACTCTCGGCCTCGCGATTTATAAAGACCCAGGTGACAAAACCGTGCTGGCGGCTGCCGACGCGATCGACCCGCAGCCAGATGCTGCTGCCCCCGATGCCGCTGCCAATCCCACCGACATGATAAAGCCGCCGGCCCCGGCTGGCGGGCAGCCACTGCCAGCACCCGGGCCGAACACCCCGTTTTCACCTTTTCAGATTCGCTGACATCGGCGCGGCCCATTACCGCGACCAACTCTGGTCGACAGCGTTCGCCGGCCAGCGGCTATTTTTTGATCAGCTCGCGGACGGTCATACCTGAGGGGATCATCGGCAGCACGTGCTCCTGGTACGGAACCTGGACATCGAGCAGGGCCGGTCCCGGCGACTCAATCAATCGGCGCAGCGCTGGCACGAGATCGGGCTTTGCCACGATCGTTTCCGCCTGCCAGCCAAAGGCCTTGGCAATGGCGACAAAGTCGGGGTAGCGGCATTCAGGTGAAATCCCGTTCCCCTGGCCGCAGGCCTCGGGATTTTCAACCGGGCCGAGATAGGTATGGGCCCGGTTGCCCTTGAAGAAACGATCTTCCCACTGCACCACCATCCCGAGGTGCTGGTTGTTGAGCAGCAACACCTTCACCGGGATGTTCTCGCAGGTGCAGGTGGCAAATTCCTGGATGTTCATCAGGATGCTGCCGTCCCCGTCGATGTCGATAACCAGATCATCGGGGCAACCGATCTGTGCCCCCATCGCCGCCGGCAGGCCAAAGCCCATCGTGCCGAGGCCGCTGGAGGAGAGCCAGGTGCGGGGCCGGCGAAAGGTGAAAAACTGGGCCGCCCACATCTGGTGCTGGCCCACGCCCACCGTGACCACAGTGTCGCGGTTCGCAGCCAGTTTCGACAATTCAGCGATCGCCTCCTGGGGAAGAATACCCGGATAGCTGGTGTCGTAGGCGAACGGGTCCTCCTGCTTCCAGCCCGCGATGCGGGCGTGCCAGTCAGCGAGGCTGGCCTCGGGCGGTTCGACCACCTCGTTGAGCTGCCCCAGCGCCTCGTTGACATCGGCCACAATGGGCACGTGAACCGGCTTGTTCTTGTTGATCTCGGAGGGATCGATGTCGATGTGGACGATGAAGCCGTGACGGGCAAATTCCGACACCTTGCCGGTCACCCGATCATCAAAGCGAACACCGACGG
This sequence comes from uncultured Pirellulales bacterium, assembly GCA_965662195.1. Lineage (GTDB taxonomy): Bacteria > Planctomycetota > Planctomycetia > Pirellulales > UBA1268 > UBA1268. The sequence goes on along the minus strand of CBFIHA010000006.1, from coordinate 39,668 downwards.
CAATCAATAAATCGGCCTCGTCGATGGCATAGTTGGCATAGACGCTGCCGTGCATTCCGAGCATGTCGAGCGACAGCGGATCATCGCCCGGAAACGCCCCGAGGCCCATCAGCGTCATCGTGACCGGAATGCCGGTCTTGCGGGCGAGGGTTCGCAGGTTTTCCGAAGCGTTGCCAGTGATCACCCCACCGCCGGCATAGATCACCGGCCGCTTGGCCCGGCGAATGGCGTTGGCGACCTGGGCGATTTGTTCCGGATGGGCACGGCGAACCTCGGGGTGATAGCCGGGCAGGTTCATCGGCACGTCGTAGTCGGGCACGATTTGCGTCTGCTGAACATCCTTGGGCAGGTCGATCAGTACCGGGCCCGGTCGGCCGGTGGTGGCGATGTGGAACGCTTCCTTCACAATCCGCGGGATGTCCTCAGCGCGGGTCACGAGAAAGTGATGCTTGGTGATACCCCGGCAGACCTCCACGATCGGCGTCTCTTGGAATGCGTCGGTCCCAATCACCGCGGTCGGGACCTGCCCGGTGAGAGCGATCAGCGGAATACTGTCGAGTTTGGCATCCGCAATGGCCGTCACCAGGTTCAGCGCCCCCGGCCCACTCGTGGCCATGCAGACGCCGGGCCTGCCAGTGGTGCGGGCATAGCCCTGAGCGGCAAAGGCCCCACCCTGCTCATGCCTCGGCAGGATTGTGCGAATACGGTCCCCGTAGCGAGTGAGCGACTGGTGCAGCGGCATGCTGCAGCCGCCCGGATAGGCAAACAGCACCTCGACGCCATGCCTGAGCAGCGACTCAACAACCGCATCTGCCCCGGTGACCAGCGTCTCGGTGCGTGCCTGTTCTTCTGCGGTTGCCATCGTCGTCGTCCTCCGGAAATCTGCTGCTGCCGGGCCATCCACCCGGACGCTCCAAGTCAACAATACACGAAAAGATGCCGCTGGTCAGCCAGCGGGCAGGCCCACCACGAAACCGGTGGGACGAACATTCCCTACAATACGCCCGTGGACGCCGCCGACAACGCACTCATCGCCGAAAAGCCACCGCCGGTGGCGGAACGACTTCTGCGACTGGCGGCAGGTCTTGGCGATCACAGCGGCTTTGCCGGGGTGGTCGATAGCCTGCGGGCCGGCCATGGCGGCACGCTCGGTGGCACCTGGGGTGCTGCCTGCGGCCTGGCGATCGCCGGGCTGGCTGCGGCTCGTCCGGAATCGGGGGCTGGCGTGCTGGTGGTAGTGCTACCCCACGCGACCGAAGCTGAACTGCTGGCCGATGATCTGGAACTGTTCTCGGCTCTGCCGGTCGATCTCCTCCCGGCCATCGAATCATTTGCTGATCCGACCCTCGACGGGCAGTCCACCGATGCTGATCCCGGCGAGGCGGCCCGTCTTGCAGTGGTCAAGCGACTGACCGGTCCCGCCGGGCGGGCCCCGCGGATTCTCGTGACGTCGATCGGGGCGCTGCTTGCCCCAGTGGCCGATCCCCGGCAGATTCTGGCCAGCACCCGGCAACTCGCCGTGGGACAGCGGCTCGACCCCGAGGAACTGGCCGACTGGCTCACTACGCGGGGCTGGCGACAGGTCGACGCGCTTGCCGATCCCGGTAGCTTTGCCCGACGGGGTGGAATCATCGACCTGTACGCCACCGACTGGGAGCGACCGGTCAGGCTGGAACTGGACGACGATGAGATTGAGTCGTTACGAACCTTTGACACGGTCAGCCAGCGCAGCATTACCGCGATCGATGCGATCGACCTGACCGCGCTGACCGCCACCGCCACCGCCACCGCCAGCGGCGGCCGGCGGTCGTGGCTGACCGACATCCTGCCGGCTGACAGCTGGTGGGGGCTGGTCGAGCCGGCCGAGCTTGCCGAGGAAGGCAAACGGATTTTCAGTCGGCTGCCGCCAGGAACCACGCTTTCGCCGGAGGAATTGTTCAGCCGCATCTACCGGTTTCCTTCAGTCACCCTGTCGGGGATCGCCCCGGCCAGTCTCGAGGCGACCGCACAGCTCGCTGTCGAGAGCGTGGAGCGGTTCACCGGGCAGCTCGACCGGGTCTGCCAGGAACTCGACACCGTCGGCAAGGACCAGGAAGTCTGGGTCGTCACGCCGACCGTAGCCGAGCAACGGCGGCTGGCGGAACTGCTGAGCGGCTCGGCACCGGCCCGCGCCGGCAGGCTGCACTTCACCCGGGGGCGACTGTCGGCGGGCTTCCGGCTGGTACCCGAAAAACTGGTGCTGATTGCAGCAGCGGAACTCTTCCGCCGGCACGAGACCGCCGCCAGTCGGCTGCCCAGGCACCGGCTCAGCCGGGCCATCGACACCTTTCTCGATCTGCACGAGGGCGATCTGGTGGTCCATGTCGCCCATGGCATCGCCCGGTATCGCGGCCTGAAGCTCCTCCAGAAACAGGGTCGCACCGAAGAGTTCCTTGAACTGGAGTTCGCCGAGTCGACCCGTATTTACGTGCCCGCCTCCGCCATCGAACTGGTGCAGAAGTATGTCGGCGGCGGCAAAACCACCCCCAAACTCGCCAAGATCGGTGGCACACTCTGGGCGAAGCAGAAGCGGGCAGTCGAGAGGGCGGTTGCCGACATGGCTGCCGACATGCTGCAGATCCAAGCGGTGCGGGCCGAGCGGCCGGGGCGGGCCTATCCCACCGATACCCCCTGGCAGGTTGCCTTCGAGCAATCGTTCCAGTTCGATCCGACCCCCGACCAGGCGACGGCGATTGCGGCGATCAGGGCCGACCTGGAGACGCCCAAGCCGATGGACCGCCTGCTCTGCGGCGATGTCGGCTTTGGCAAGACCGAATTGGCGATGCGGGCCGCCTTCAAGACTGCCGAGGCGGGCTGCCAGGTGGCCGTCCTGGTGCCGACAACAATCCTCGCCGAGCAGCACCGGCGGACCTTCTGCGAACGATTTGCCGAATACCCCTTCAGTATCCGTGGCCTGTCGCGGCTGACGCCGACGCGGGAAACCCGCGAGACACTCGAGGGCCTGGCCCGGGGAACGGTCGACATTGTGATTGGCACCCACCGGCTGGCCCAGGCTGATATTCACTTCGCCAATCTCGGCCTGCTGGTGGTCGATGAGGAACAGCGGTTCGGGGTCGACGTCAAAGAGCGGCTCAAGGCCCTGCGGGCGAGCGTCGACGTGCTGACGATGACTGCCACACCGATCCCCCGCACGCTTCACATGGCGATGCTCGGCATTCGCGACATCTCGAACCTGACCACACCGCCGGCAAATCGGCTGGCAGTGGAGACCCGGGTGGGTCGATTCGACGAAACCCTGATTCGCCATGCCATCGACCGCGAACTCGCCCGGGACGGCCAGATTTTTTTCGTCCACAACCGCATCCACGACATCGACAAAGTGGCCGACCGGATTCGCGGGATCGTGCCCGACATCACCATCGGGATCGCCCACGGCAGACTCTCGGAGACCGAGCTCGAAACCGTCATGCTCGACTTCGTCAACGGCCGCACCCAGCTGCTGCTGGCGACCACCATCATTGAAAGCGGCCTCGATATTCCTCGGGCCAATACCATCTTCATCGATGAGGCCGACCAGTACGGCCTGGCCGATCTCCACCAACTCCGGGGTCGGGTCGGTCGGTCGCACCACCGTGCCTATTGCTATCTGCTGGTGAAAGAGTCGGGCCGGCTGACCGAGACCGCCGCCCGCAGGCTGCGGGCCATTCAAGAGTTTTCCAGCACCGGCGCCGGCTTCTCACTGGCGATGCGCGACCTTGAGATCCGTGGAGCTGGGAACCTGTTGGGGACCCAGCAGAGCGGCCACATCGCGACCGTCGGCTACGAACTCTACTGCCGGCTACTGGAGAACGCCGTGCGGGGCCTCCAGGAACTGCCTCCGTCCGAGCCTCCAGCGGTGGCAATCGATCTGCCCGGCGATGCCTGGCTGCCCCGCGACTACATTGCCGACCTGCGAACAAAAATCGACATCTATCGGCGAATCTCGCGGGCCGGCATGCAGCCGCAGGTGGAGCAACTGGCAACGGAACTGGCCGACCGGTTTGGCCCGCTCCCGGCTGCAGCGGCACGGCTGCTTGAGCTGACGCGGTTGCGGATTGCCGCAGCCGAACTCGGCATCGACTCAATCTCCAAACAGCCCGGTCTGCTGGTCTGCGGCCACCATGACATTCGCCGGATCGAACGGTGGCGGAGAACCTGCCAACTGGCCGGACGTGAACTTCGGATCGTCGGCGACAAGACGGCCGTCTTGCCCCTGAGTGAGCAGGAGGCGGCCGACCCCGACCGGTTGCTCACGCTGCTTGGAGGTCTGCTGCCGGGCGGCCGGCAGCCCCCGCGCGGCAAGAAACCGCAGCGTCGCTGAAACCTTTTCGGGTCTGGAGCCGGTTCAAAATGGGCCCGCTGGGGACTGTTCGGGGGAGAGCCGCATTGCCCTTTTTCGGCTGGCCCGTGATCTGTAGTGTCCGGCACGACCATGCCGGCCCGGACCGCCTTGCGAAGCGGCCGGCCAGCGACCCTCTGCGGTACCACGATCCGTGCAGACTATTTCACCAGTTCGTTTGCCGTCTTTTCGGCAGGGTTTCGGTCTGCTGCTGACCATGGCTGCACTCTGCAGCCCCCTGCCTGAGGCAAAAGCCGCGAAGGAGCGGTCCGCAGCAGCGGCGGCCCCGGCGGTGTTCACCCCGGTGATTCCGACCATTCCTGAATCGGTGTCACGACCGGAGGGCTGGCCAACCGGAATTCCAGCCTCCGTCAGTCAGCATGTGCTCTCCAGCATCCGCGACAACCCCGGAGGACCGCTGGAACCGGTCGATCCCGAGGGCAAGCCGCTGGCAAAAACAGGGACGCAGGGCAACCAGAACACCGCCACGAAACCCGCTGCCGCGAAGCCCCAATCATCCAGTGTCATTCAGGCCGATTACCAAGAGGCCGCACCAACCTCCCAGGCAGGCGACTCCACGGATGACCTTCCCGGCATGCAGTCGGTCGAAATGGCCATGGTCGTGGCCCGCGTCGGCCCTGAAGTGGTGCTCGCCGGTGACCTGATGACACCAGCGGCCTCCGAATGGTTGGCAAAGGTGTCGCCCAACCTGAAGCCCGAACAGGTCAAACAGCTCAAGTTACAGATCTATCAGCAGGTCCTCCCGCCCCATGTCGAATCGCTGCTCGTCTACGTCGACGCCTGCCGGACAATCCCCGAGGAGCGGTTGCCCGAAATCAAGGCCAAGGTCGACGAGGCCTTCGATCAGGAGCAACTACCCCAGATGATCAAGGCGGCGGGGGCGGCGTCACTGCTGGAGTACGAGCAGCAGCTCCGTAGTCAGGGACAATCACTCGAACGGATGCGGAAGATGTTCTTCGAGCGGGCATTGTCACAGGAGTGGATTCAGCAGAATGCCCGCACCGCCGGCGAGATTCCCCATGCCGAGATGATTGCCTGGTACCAGAATCACCTGAGTGAATACGAGTTCCCGGCCCAGGCCCGGTTTGAACAGCTAACGGTCAAAATCACTCCGTCACAGCCACGGGATATCGCCTGGAACCGGCTGGCTGCCATGGGCAACGAGGTTCTCCAGGGCCGGCCCCTGACCGAGGTCGCCACGGCCAACTCGGAGGGCCCATCCGCGCGCAATGGCGGACAGTATGAGTGGACCAGACCGGGCAGCCTGGTTTCGGATGTGATCGACGAGGCGATTTTCACGCTGCCGGTCGGGGAACTCAGTGCCATCCTCGACGATGGTGATGCCCTGCACATCGTCCGGGTGCTGGAGCGGAAAGAGGCGGGGCGAACTGCGTTCGTCGATGCCCAGGTGGCGATCCGCAAGGAGCTGCAGGAGCAGCGGCAGACCAAGTCCCAAGATGAATACCTCAAGCGTCTCCGTGACCGGACGCCGGTCTGGACGATGTTCGACGAGGGTACCGGGGCCGCCGGAATTGCCGGCCGGGCCCGGGAGAGTCGTACCCGCTGACGGCGGCCGCAACACCGGCGAAAAAGCTGGTCGATTGCTGGCAGGCTGAAGCAGGGCTACACTCCCCTCAGGCGGATCTGAATCGTCTCGCGGCGGGTCCGTCGCCGCCCAAAACCGAGGAGGCTGCCGCATGAGTGCCCCGACCGCCAAGACTGACCTGCCGAAAACACCCTGGCCGGGAACCCACGCCGAATTGCCTGCCAGCTTCCAGCTGAATGGCGAATCCCTTGAACTGCCGGTCGTCGTCGGCAGCGAGGGGGAACGGGCCGTCGATATCTCTCGACTCCGGGCCAGCACCGGCCTGATTACCCTCGACGAGGGCTACGTCAACACCGGCTCGACCGCCAGCGGCATCACCTTTCTCAATGGCGAGCAGGGAATCCTCCGCTACCGGGGCTACCCGATCGAGGATCTCGCCGAGCGGTGTGACTTCATCGAGGTCGCCTATCTGCTGATCTACGGGGAGTTGCCGACCAGCAACGAGCTCGACTCTTTTCGCCACTCGCTCTCCCAGCACTCGATGATCCACGAGGACATGCGGAGTTTTTACAATGGCTTCCCACGGGATGCCCATCCGATGGCCATCGTTGGGAGCGTGGTGGGGGCCCTCTCAACCTTCTATCAGGACTCGCTCGATGTCCGTGACCCTGTCCAGGTGACTGTCAGTGTCCACCGGCTGCTGGCAAAGCTACCGACCATCGCCGCCTACAGCTACAAAAAGTCGATCGGGCAGCCGTTGATCTATCCGCGGAATGATCTCTCCTACTGCGAGAACTTCCTCCAGATGATGTTCGCGGTACCCTGCGAGGAGTACCACATCGATCCCGACTTTGCCGATGCCCTCGACATGCTTTTGATCGTTCATGCCGACCATGAGCAGAACTGCTCAACCTCAACGGTACGAATGGTCGGCTCGAGCGATGCCAATCTCTTTGCCAGCATCTCAGCCGGGGTCTCGGCACTCTGGGGACCGCTTCACGGCGGTGCCAACCAGGCCTGTGTTCAGATGCTCGAACAGATCGTGGCCGATGGTGGCAACGTGAAGAAGTATGTCGATCTTGCCAAGGACAAGAACTCCAGCTTCCGGCTGATGGGCTTCGGCCATCGCGTTTACAAGAACTACGACCCCCGGGCCAAATTGATCAAGGCGACTTGCGACAAACTGCTGGCCAAGATTGAACGGACGGATCCGCTGTTCGACATCGCCCAGCAACTCGAGGAGGTGGCCCGGGCGGACGACTACTTCATCGAACGAAAACTCTACCCGAACGTCGACTTCTATTCCGGTGTCATTTACCGGGCGATGGGTATCCCCGAGCAGATGTTCACCGTCCTCTTCGCCATGGGCCGACTACCTGGCTGGATTGCCCACTGGATGGAAATGCACCGTAGCCCGACCAAGAAAATCTGCCGGCCCAGGCAGGTCTATTCCGGCAATACGCTGCGGGATTTTGTCTCGATCGACCAGCGGTAGCGGCGTCAGCCGGGGCGGCGCTTGGCGCGGAAAAATTCTGTCAGCAGTGCGCCGCACTCAGCTTCAAGCACATGCCCGACATGCTCGACTCGATGGTTGAGCCGGGCATCGTCGAAGAGCCGGTAGAGTGATTCAACCGCTCCGGCCTTGGGATCGGCCGCCCCCCAGACCACGCAGGGGACCCGGGCCTGCAGGATGGCACCAGCGCACATCGGGCAGGGTTCAAGTGTGACGTAGAGCACGCAATCCTCGAGCCGCCAGGACCCCAGACTGGCCGCCGCCTGGGTCAGTGCGATCATCTCGGCATGGGCCGTTGGATCAGCGAGCTGCTCCCGCTGGTTGTGGCCGCTGGCGATCACCCGACCTCCGGCGACGATTACGGCGCCGACGGGCACCTCGTCTTCGGCAGCAGCGGCACGGGCCTCGCCGAGCGCCAGCCCCATCCAGCGTTCGTGGAGCATCACGCCGCCGAGATTGGCTTCAAAAAGGTCCCATTCATGCTCCCCGGAGAAGCCATCCATGTTCACCATCCTGTTCAGCAGGGGCCAAACCTGTCACAGCTTCAGGTTACCCCAGCTGGTGCCGGAATCTGAACCGGCCCGCGACCTGGCGGCTGGGAAATATTTCAGCCGCCACTGCTGCATGGATGGACGGAGGCTCAGCCGCGCCGCTACGATGCAGAGGCTCACCTGAGCGTGATTGAGCGTTTTCTCGGAGAAATTGATCGAATGGATGCCGTACTGCTGCTGTTGCGTTGGGCCCACATCCTCGGAGCAGTGCTGACTGTGGGCGGCCTGTTCTTTGCACGCTTTGCCTTTCTGCCCGCAGTCGCCGAGGCCGATGAGGCGACCCGCGAAAAACTCCATGAGGCGGTGCGGCGACGGTGGCTGCCCTGGGTAATCGGTGGGATCACGCTGCTGCTGGTCAGCGGGCTGGCGAACTTTCTGTTGTTCAACTCGACTGTCAAGAGTCAGGGCTGGGCGGATGGCCAGTGGATGCGGCAGACCAACTATCACTCGATTTTCGGGGTCAAATTCCTCCTGGCCCTGGGGGTGTTCTACTTGGCCAGCGGACTGGTTGGCCGCGGCTCGGGCACAGCCTGGATTCGACGGGATCGGGCCCGTTGGCTCAGCGTGACCCTTGGCCTGGCAGTGGCTGTGGTGATGCTTTCTGGCTGGCTGCGAAACCTGCATACCGGCCCGAACCTGGTGAGCGGAGCAACTGGCGTGCAGATGGGCATGCCGGCTGAGGCTGGTTCAGCTGACTCAAATCGTTACGAAAACTCAGATGCGGGCTCTGCCTTCCGCGGTCCCGGTAAGTCACCGTCGACGCCGCTACCCGTGGAAGAATAATCCGCGTCAGGCGGGAAACGACTCCAAACACTCAAACCCGCTCGACCGACGGACTGCCGATGGACAAAAAAACCAAGAAACGAATTGAGGTGTTGCAGCAGAAGGTTGCCAAACTGCAGCAACTGCTCGCAGCGGCGAAGAAGCAGCCCGACGATCCGGCAGAAATTCCCCGGCTTGAATTGGAACTCACCGCCGCCCGTGAGGAGCTTTCGGCGCTCAAGCACTGAGCGGCCGACGAGGTTGCCTGTCGGTGCTCTTTTCCGCCCGTGAAGCTCGTTTAATTGCCCATGAATCTCCGTTCCCTGGTGGCCTCAATCTTCGGTGGCGGCAGCAAGCCGAAGCTTCACGTTTGGAAACGTTTCGAACCGCTGGGTGAAGGGATCGCCGGGACGATGTCCCGGTTTTTCAAGGTCCGCGATCGCGAATCGGGACAGATCGTCGGCCTCAAACTCCCCGACACCGCCAAACTCGCGCCGATTGAAGCTCGGTTCAAAGGTCTCAAGAAACCGAGCGAAGGAGAAATCAGCAGCCAGATCAAGGGGGACCACATTGTCGTCACCCACGAGTTTGGTCGCACCCATGAGGGCGGCCAATACCTGGTCCAGGAGTTCCTGGAGGGCAGTCTGGTCCACCTGCGACTGAAGCGGGGCGAACCGCTCAGTCTTGCGGAGCGGATTACGATCATTCGCCAGGCCGCCAGCGGCCTGGCGGCCGTTCACAAGGCGGGGTTCGTCCACCGTGACGTCTGCCCACGAAATCTCATCCTCAGCCCCGAGGGCAGGGTGACCCTCTTCGACTTTGGCCTGTCGGTGCCCGATGCCCCGGTTTTCCTGCGGCCCGGCAATCGCTCCGGGACACCCAACTACATGGCGCCGGAGGTCATCCGCCGCCGCCAGTGCAGTCGCAGCCTCGATATTTTTTCATTCGGCGTGACGGCCTACGAGATCTATTGCGGCCTGTTGCCCTGGCCGGGAGGAAACGCCCGGGCGGCCCTCGCCCATGACACCCCCCCGCCGGATATCCGGGAGCGGGCCGAAGACATTCCGGACATCCTGGCCACCGCCATCATGGATTGCCTGCGGCCGGAACCCGATCAGCGACCCGAGTCGCTGCCGGTTTTTCTGGGCCGGATCTCCAGGCTATGACACACAGGACCCTTGCAGCCCGCCGGAGGGCACCTACACTGTGAGATTCGGACAGCTGTCAATTCCTGCCAGCAGACGCCATATTCGACCACAGCCCGCCCGCGTTTGAGGAGCCACTGCCATGACGATGAACAAAAGTCTCCGGATCCGTAAGGGTGGTGGCGGCAGTCGCGGTGTACTCAGCCGTGCCGAACGGATCGCCAAACTCAAGGAGCTTGAGCGTTGGTCGGACGATCAGAGCCCCATGGGGCTGCCGAAGGTCAGGGTCTACAAGATTTCGTTGAAGAAAAAGAAGGCCAAGACCGAAGAGCCGGCCGAAGAGGGCAAGAAGGGCAAGAAGAAATAGCTCTGCTATCTGGCACTTTTGCTCGCCGCTCGGCGCTGGCCTGCTGCCAAGCGGGCGGCCCGTTGCCCCGAACCGATCACCTGCGGAATCCCGACGCCTGTGTAGGCCGCACCAGCAAGTCCGAAACCTGGGAGTGAGGCCTCTGCGGTCTGGATGCGGGCCACCCGGCGGCAGTGGCCGACATGGTACTGCGGCATCGCCTCGTGCCAACGATCGACCTGCACCAATACCGGCTGCCCGCGAATGCCGAGCATAGCCGCAAGGTCGGCCAGCACGAGGTCGACGACCTCCTGATCGGTCAGCCCGGCAATGCCGGGATCGAGCGCGCCGCCGATGAACCCCCGCATCAGCACCATCCCCGCCGGTGCCCGGCCGGCAAACTTGCTACTGGAAAAGCTCGCTGCCAGCAGGCGACGGCCGCTGGCCCGCGGGACCACCATGCCGGCCGCATCGAGTGGCTGGCTGACCTGCTCGCGGGCAAAGCCGAGCGAAACGATGGCGGCTCCGGCTCCCTCAATGCCGCCGAGGTCGGCAGCCAGAACCGGCGCAACCGGCTTCAGCAGGTCGCTCGCCACCCGGGATGGCACCGCCATCACGATCCCGTTGGCATCGATCACGGTACCGTCCGGCAGTTCCAGTCGCCACCCGGAGGGTTCGGCCCGCAGCGACCTGACTGGCTTGAACAGAACCTCGACACCGGCGGCGGCAAGCCGGCGGCCGAGCCCGTCGATGAGCGTCTGCATGCCCTGCCGGAACGAGACGAACTGGCCGTAGCGTGCCCCCCGGGCTTCAGCTGCTGTCCCGGCCGCCCGAAGCCGCAGCCGTTCGCCGCGGCTCAGACTGCCCTGGTCTCGTTCCATTGCCAGAAACTCAGGACAGGCGGCGGCCATGCTCAGCCGAGCGGGGTCGGCCGTCCAGATTCCCGAAACTAGCGGCTGGACCAGTTGATCAAAGGCTGCCCGGCCGAGCCGGCGAACGGCGAACGACTCGAGGCTTTCGTCGTCTTCCGCCTCCCGGGCACGGGACCTCGCTGGCACGAACCGTTCGGCGACCAGCCGTAATCGGGCCGGCCAGGAAAGCAGCGGCGAAGTGAGCACGCCACTGATTCGCCCCGGGGCGAGCAGCCGGAAACCGGCTGGCACCGGCACCAGCCGACCCGCCGCACCGGCAGCTCGCTCAGACCAGACCAATGCCCGCCGCACGGTCGGCGTCACACTCACCAGTTCATCCTCCAGCCCGAGCCGGCGAACCAGATCAATTCCCTCCGGACGAGCTGCCAAAAAGCTGTCGGCCGACCGTTCAACCAGCCAACCGTCATGCCCAACGGTTTCAATCACACCGCCAAGGCGGGAGCCCGCCTCAAGCAGGGTGATCCGCGGCCGCACGCCGCCAACCGGTTCGGTGGCGAGTGATTCCGCGGCGGCCAAGCCGGCAAGCCCCCCACCAATGACCACGAGATGCGGGACGTTTGGAGAGTGCTGAGCCATCGGTGACTGACCAGGCGGCGGAAGGGGACCAAAATGCCAGGGGTGTTCAGTACAGCAGGCTGCGTGCCAGCCGGCGAGATGGCATGGGCAACCTCGGCAGTCCGGAAACAACCCTCAAACCCCCAGCTGAAGCCCCAGCGGGCGGGGGAGTGGTCGAGCTCTCGGCCGGGACAGCAAGTGGTGAACAATCATGCCGAATCGGCTTTGCCAAAAAACATAATACCCCTGCATTTTGGTCTGGACGTCATTTTTCTCGGTACCTACCGTCCCCCCCACACCGGACTTCGCCGGGTGGCGAATGTCCACGTGTCCCCGGAGGTATGAATCGTGATCGTGATGCAACGCCACCGCACCGCAAACCTGCTGCCGGCGACCTGCGCGGTTGTGGCCGCCAGCCTCGTCGCCCCCGGCCAAGCAGCAGAGCCCCTCCCAGCCAAGCCGATGCAGGTCCCCGCCTGGGTCAAATCGATCGGCGAAGCCGCCGTTCCCGCAAGCGAGCAGGCAACCACGCCGGCGGCAAGCCCACCGATCGAGGCGGTCATCGCCGTGGGACGGCCCAATGCCGGTGGCAAGGTCACCGGCAGACCACGGTCGGGCAGCCGGAAAACCGCGTCAGCCCCCGATGATCGACGATTGGCTGACGAGTCTGCTGAGCAGCCCAAAGCCGACCGACCCGAAACCGGCCCTTCGTTCACGGAGCGGGCCGCCCGGCTGTTCGACCCCAAGGTCTACGCTGCCGCCTGGAACGATCTGCTGCCGAAACCGCAGGCGAAGCCAGCGGCAGCCCCAGCCGAGCCCACCGCGGACGATCCGCCACGTCAATCCGCTGTCCTGGGCCCCGAGACGAGCGTGCTGAATCGGGCTGAATCGTCGGCGGGCCCCACCTGGCAGCGGCCGCTCGCTGCCGCTCGCAGCCTGCTGAAGCAGCCGAGTCCGGCAGCAGAGGCAACCGCCATCGAAACCAGCGTCGACCGCGATGACAAGAAGCTGCCACAGCCCCAACAGGTCGCCGCCACGCCGGAGAGTTCAGACACCGCACCGCTGACCGCCCCAGTGGCTGAAGCCCCTGACGAGACCCCGACCCTGGCGATCGACCCGGCCAGCTTCCGCGGGGCCTACCCCGGCAAGACAACCCGGGCCGAAATCGATGCCGACTGGGGACCGGGGCAAGCGGTGCCCCGCGATGATGGCACCGAGTGCTTCGCCTGGGAAATTGAGCCCTTTGACCGGGTGGCCGTTACCTTCAAGGATGGCATCGCGACCGCCATCCAGATCAAGCTGGCCCAGCCAGTCCCTGCCGCCGACCTCGCCAAGCAACTCGAGATCGCCGACCTCCGCACGGTGGCAGTACTCGACGATACCGGCACGGCAATCGGCCAGGTCTTTCCGGAGCGGGGCGTGATGTTCAGCCTCGAGGCCGACACCAACTCGGCAACGGCTGTGCTGCTGGAGCCGCTCGACCCCGACTCCTTCGTGCTCCGGGCTGAGAGCGAAATCAACACTAGTGCCGCCTATGCGGTTGCCGACCTGCAATACGCGATCGAAATCGACCCGACCCACCTGCGGGCACATCGGCTGCTGCTGGCACTGATGTGCGACGAGGGCCGCTGGCAGACCGCCCTCGAGCTGGCCGAAAAGGCCGAGCAGCTCGGCCCCGGTGATGCCTGGACCGGCCTGAAGCGGGCGGAGATTTTGCTGGCCCTTGGCCGTCCGGAGGACGCCGACGCTGCGATCGACGCGCTGGTTGAGCGGCCGAGTGTGTCCTCGTTGTTGGCCGCCCAGGCCGGCCAACTGCGGGCCCGTGTCGAATTGGCCAAGGACGAGCCCGCCTTTGAACAAGCGGTCGACCTGTTCACCGAGGCCATTCGGAAGGCAACGCCGCTGGCCGCCAGCCGTTCCGATAACGTCCGCTCAGTGGCCCGCCGGGTCCTGCTCGACGCCCACCTTGGAACCGCCCAGGCCATCGCCCAGGGAACCTGGCAGCAGAAAAACCGGGTGATTCCCAAATGGATCAGCCGGGCCAATGGCATCGTTGCCAATCTGGATGCCGACGACCCTGACCGTGATCGGCTCGAACTGGAACTGGTCTGCGGGGTCCTCTCCGTGGCGGCCGGGTCGGCCAATGCCGTCGAGGCGGTACCGTGGGTGAAGCGGCTGCTGGAACTGCGGGAGCGGATGAATGAGTCGGTGACCGATCCCTGGCGACGGCGGCAGATCGACTGGCAGGTTGGCTGTGGGCTCGCCGATGCCCTGGCCGCGGCCCGGAAGCGGGGCGACGCCGAGGACATGCTCGACAATGCCACCCTGACGGTCGCCTATCTCGAGCGAGGTGCCGAACACCGCGAACTGACAGCAACCGAGCGGAAGGATCTCGGTGACCTCATGTTCCAGATCGGCATCATGCACAGTCTTCGTAACAGCGACCACGCCACTGCGGTCACCTGGTTCGACAAGGCGATTCCGCTTTGGAATCGAAACGAACAGGTCATCACCGACGTGGAGATCGGCCGGGTGGGCGAGTCGTTCGTGAGCATGGCCATTTCCTATTGGCAGGTCGAGCGGCGGGAGGATGCCATCGATCTGAGCCGGACCGGGGTCGACCTGATGGTCGAGGCAGTCGATCGCAAGCAGCTCGAGGAGCGGGCCCTGTCGGTTGCCTATGGCAATCTCTCGACGATGTACGCGGAGCAGGGCGATGCCGACAAGTCACAGGCTTACGCGGAGATGGCCAGCCGCGTCGAGACAACCGGCAACCTGCTGCGATAGCAGACTGTGGAGATAGTCTGCCGCCGCAGGAAGCGGCGATTGGTAACCCCGAAACCCCCCCGGTGTTTTCGGGTACTGCCCCAGTGGAAAAGACCACTGAGGGCAATTGCCTCGGACGGTCAGCCCCTTCCGGTTCGGTGGGCAAGGATGGCGCGGCCGCGACCGGCGACCCGGCAGAAGATGACCACGGCCGGCGGGCCATCCCCGACCGGCAGCTGCCGCCGAACCGCTTCGACATCGACCTTCAGCCGCCGGCATTTGATCTCGTAATGGCTCCGTGGCTGCTGCCGTAACGCCTGTCGCAGCGGTCTGATGCCAGCCGGTAGCACCTCGTCGACCATGAACGAGGCAGCCAGGCTGGTTGCCGGCCGGGTCGTGCCGGTCAGGTAGTCTTCGTCGGCCGCGGTTCGCGCCAGATCGTGCCGCTCGGCCAGCAGGTCGACGAGACCGGCCCGGACGACAGCGGGGTCGGGTTCGGCGATCCAGGACCCGAGGCTGGCGGCCACCTGCCGCCTGCAGGCATCAGGATCTCCCGCCAGGCTCTCGCCTGTCTCAACGTTTGTTGCCCGCCGCCGCATTGGCTGGGCCAGTTCCCCAAACCAGAGGGTCGCCTCACGGCACTCACCAGCGAGGCTTGAGAGTTCCACCTCGCAGTGCTCAGCGGTCCCGAACTGCCGGGGCCAGTCGCTCGCCGGCCCCAGCTTGATCGCCCCGCCGCGGGCCGTCGTCAGCAGCTCCTGCAGCCATCTGACGCCGGGTTGATATTCCGCCAGCCGCCGGGTGGGCCGCCCGCGGCCGGCCCGGCGGTCGGGGTCGGCATGGACAAACCAGCCGCTCCAGTCGTGGCTGGTCACGTCGGTGGTTTCGCCGGTGAATTGCTGAGGCTGCCCCAGCACGGCGGTGTTCCATTCAGCCCGTCGCGTCATGGCTGGTGACCGATCCACCGCGTACACGCTCGTGAGTTGCGACAGGGCGGCTGCGTCGCTGCCGATACCGCAGCAGAGATCGGCCACCCGATCGCAGCCCCCAAAGCGACTTGCCTTGTGCCGGGCCACCGGCCAGACGGTTGCCTGCTCGACACCGGTGCGAGTCAGCCAGAGTCGGTCTGCGTCAGGAAGCCGCTCCACCGCCCGTTGCCGAGCCTCATGCAGGGCCACCGCCGCCCGGACCAGCTCGGCGGCAAAGTCCGCCCGCAGACGTTTTTGGCTGCCCAGCTCAGCGGCTGAGCAGGCTGCCACCGCCTCCAGCAGTGCGGGCGTTGCCCGCAGCTGCTCAAGGATCGCCAGCTCATCAAGATCAGCTGCAGGCTTTGTCACTAGCCAGTTAGTCCCGCAGGTGCAGGCCGCATTCGGTCTTGGCAGTGCCGCTCCAGCGGCCGGCCCGCTCGTCCTCCCCGGCATTGATCGGACGGGTGCAGGGCCAGCAACCGATGCTGACATACCCCTTGTCGTGCAGCGGATTATAGGGAACATCATCGCGGATGATCCGGTCCCAGACCTTCGACTTGGTCCAGTTGGCGAGGGGTGAAATTTTCACCACACCGAACTTCGCATCCCAGCCGACGATCGGCGCAGCCGCCCGGTCAGCGCTCTGATCCCGGCGGATACCGCTCATCCAGGCGTCAAAGCGGCCGAGCACCCGGCGGATGACGGCAATCTTGCGGTCGCCGCAGCAGCGGGTCGGGGCGGTACGGTAGAGCGGTCCGCCGTGCTGCCGTTCATACTCCTCCACCGTTGTTTCGGGCAGTTCGTAGACGACGGTCAGGCCGTACCGGTCGCGGATCCGATCCCGCAGTTCGAGCGTCTCCTTGAACTGGTAGCCGGTCTCAAGGTTGAAGACGAAGGTCTCCGGGGCAATCGCCGCCAGCCAATGCAGAATCAGGCAGCCCTCCGGACCGAAGGCGGTCGCCATGGTGAGCCGGCTCCCGAATCGCTCCACCGCCCAGCCAATGATTGCCTCGGGCTCAGCCGTCTCCAGCCGGCGGCTCGCCTCCGCCAATTCGGCCGCGACTTCAGGGGCCGGCTCTGCCGGCAGTGCGGGCCGGTCAGCGGGAGTGGAGGCTGGCAGCGGGGAACGGGGCTCGGCCAAGTGACTGTCTCATCTGGGCAGCGGAATGCGTGGGTGGACGATCCGCAGGCGAATCGCGACCGTCGGTATCGTGCCATTCCCGCGGGGCAGCGTAAACCGCCGGGTCTTCCGTTAGGGGCATCGGCAGGGAGCGGGTACGCCAGAGAACGCGCACCGCTCCGCGCGGAAGGCTCCACCCAGATTCCCTGGCTTCGGCCCCTGCCAGCTCCCGGAAAGGCTGGTACAACGAGGGCCGAACGATGGGCGAATGCTGCAGACCGACATTCGGGAAGGGAATTTACGATGGCGCGGACGGTTGCACTGGCGGTTGACCTCGGGGCCTCCGGCGGCCGGGTGGTTTCCGGAGCCTTTGATGGGCGGCTGCTGGAATTAGCTGAACTCCACCGTTTCGAAAATGCGCCGGTTCCGCTGGGGGGAAACCTGGTCTGGGATCTCGTGCGGCTCTGGAGTGAGATCCTCCGCGGTCTGCGGCTGGCTGAGGCCCGGCACGGTGGATCGATTAGCAGCATCGGCGTCGACACCTGGGGTGTCGACTACGCCTTTTTGACGGCTGACAACGCGTTACTGGCCAATCCGGTCTGCTACCGCGATCCCCGCACACAGGGCCTGCTGGAAGCGGCCACCGGAGTCGTCCCCCGGGCCGACATCTTCGCCGCAACCGGCCTGCAGTTCATGGAAATCAACACGCTCTACCAGCTGCTTGCCCTGAAGCGGGATCATCCACATTTGCTCGAGGCAGCCGATCGCTTCCTGATGATTCCGGACCTGATTCACTGGCTGCTCTCGGGGGAGCGGTCAAACGAACGGACCAACGCCACCACCACCCAGTGCTTCGACCCCCAGCGGAACTGCTGGGCCGACGGGCTGCTGGAGCGGTTCGGTCTCCCGCCCCGGCTGTTCGCCCCGGTTGCCGAACCTGGGCAGGATCTGGGAACGCTGCGGCCCGATGTGGCTGTGGAAACCGGACTGGGAAATGTTCGGGTGGTGCTGCCCGGCACCCACGATACCGCCAGCGCTGTGGCGGCGGTGCCGGCCCTCGAGCCGCCGGCAGCCCGCCCTGACTGGTGCTACGTCAGCCTCGGCACCTGGGCGTTGGTCGGGGCCGAACTCGATCGTCCCCTGGTGACCCCCGAGTGCCTTGCCCGCAACTTCACCAATGAAGGCGGTGTGGGCGGCACGACCCGGCTGCTCAAGAACGTCTGTGGGCTCTGGCTCGTCCAGCAGTGCCGAGCCAGTTGGCTGCGGGCGGGTCAGGAATGGACCTGGGATCAGCTGACTGCTCTGGCTGCCGAGGCACCGCCGCTGGCTACGCTGGTCGACCCGAACCACCCGGCCCTTGTCGCTCCGGCCGACATGCCGGCAGCCATTCGTGATCTGGCACGAACGGCAGGTGAGCCGATCCCTGAATCGACCGCTGCTGTTGTCCGAACCGCACTCGAGAGCGTCGCTGCTGCCATCCGGCAGACGCTTACCGAACTCGACGAACTGGTCGGCCGCCGGATCGGTCGCATCCATGTCGTGGGGGGCGGGGTGCAGAACGCCCTGCTCTGCCAGATGATCGCCGACGCCGCCGACCGGCCGGTGGTAGCCGGCCCGGTCGAAGCAACAGCAATCGGCAACCTGCTGGTCCAGCTGATGGCCCGGGAGGGTTCGGTCGATCTCCGCAGCGTCCGGGCGGTCGTCCGCGACAGTTTCGACCTCGTCACCTACGAACCCCAAGCCGCTCTGGCCTGGAATGATCGCCTGGGCAGGTGATCGCTAGCGCATGGGGCTTCCTGAAACGTCCGCGGTAAGGAGCGGGCCCCGGAAAATCCCCGAAGCAGCCGTTGGCATTGACCGCCGCGTCACAGCAGTTCGCTGGCAAGGTCGGCCAGCGGCGACCGCTCCCCCTTCTCCAGCGTGATGTGGGCGTAGATTGGCTGGCCGACCATGCGATTGATCAGGTAGCTCAGCCCATTGGAAAGCGCATCGAGGTACGGTTGATCGATCTGGCGGATGTCACCGGTGAAGATGATCTTAGTGCCCTCACCAGCCCGGGTGATGATCGTCTTGATTTCGTGGGGGGTGAGGTTCTGGGCCTCATCAACAATGAAATAGATCCGCTGGAGACTCCGCCCCCGAATATACGCCAGGGGGGTGACGAGAAGTTTTTCCGACTCTCGCATCTCGTGGATCCGTTGGGCGGCCGGCGAGTTTTCATGAAACTGATGCCGGATCACCGTCAGATTGTCGTACAGCGGTTGCATGTACGGGTCGAGTTTGTCGGTGATGTCTCCCGGTAAAAAGCCAAGGTCACGGTTTGACAGAGGCACCACCGGACGGGCCAGCAGAATCTGGCGATACTGCTGGCGGCACTCCAGGGCAGCTGCCAGGGCCAGCAGCGTCTTCCCGGTTCCGGCGGTTCCGGCCAGCGTTACCAACTTGATGTCGTCGTTGAGCAGGGCGTTCAGGGCGAAAGACTGCTCCGCGTTTCGCGGTGTGATGCCGTAACAGGTATTTTTTTCCACCCGTACAAAAGCCCCGTCACCGGGGCGGTAGGTTGCCAGCACCGACTTGCTACCATCCCGGAGGATGAAGTTCTCATGGGCGACCGGCGCGTCGACGAATGGAAGTTCGGCGGCCGGTACCACGCCGCCGTCGCTGTAAAATCGGCTGATCACCTCGGCAGGCGTCGACTCGACCACCCGCTTGCCCATGTAAAGCTTGTCGAAGCTCTCGATCTTATCGCTGGTGTAATCCTGGGCCGGCAGCCCCAGCGCCTTGGCCTTCATCCGGAGGTTGGTGTCTTTCGATACCAGGAGCACCTGCCGGTCAAGCCGCTCCCGCTGGAGCCAGACCGCCGTATTGAGAATTCGGTGATCGGGCGTGTTTTCAAGAAAGGCATCGGCGACCCGGGGTTCATGATTGGTGCCGATGATCACCCGGATCCCGCCGCGACCGGGCCCGAGCGGGGCCCCGTCAGTGGACAGTACATCACCAGTCAGGGCGTCGAGCTGCCGCAAGAACTGCCGGGCCTGAAAATGAATGTCCTCATTGCCCCGCTTGAACTTGTCAAGCTCTTCGAGCACCGTGATCGGAACGGCAACGTCATGCTCTTCGAAGTTCCGGATGCAGTTGGAGTCATGAAGAATGACATTCGTGTCCAGCACGAACAGTTTCGGGGCTTCAGTCGTCATGAATTACCGGGGATGATGCCAGAGGTATCTCAAGCCACTGACCGAAAACCGGGTCGCGTCAACCCGGCGAATTTCAGCCACCGTGCGGGAAGTCTACCGCTGGATGTCGCCACCCGGGAACGCCAGCCTCCGCCGCAAACCCGGCCCCCCACAAGATTCACATAGAAAAAACCGTGACGGCGCAGGCTGCGCCGCCACGGTCTCCGTTACCGATATTTCGACCGGAGGCCGCTTAGCCCTCGAATCGCTTCAGCGCCTCAAGCACCTTGATAGCCTGCTCAGCCGAGCCGAACTTCTCGGCAACCTTTTTGGCTGCCAGCAGATCGTCGACCGAAATGGCCGCTGCCGCCTTGGTGCGGGCAACTGGCTTCTTGGCGGCTGGGCGGGAGGCAGCGGCCTTGCCGGCCTTCCGC
This sequence comes from uncultured Pirellulales bacterium, assembly GCA_965662195.1. Classification (GTDB taxonomy): domain Bacteria; phylum Planctomycetota; class Planctomycetia; order Pirellulales; family UBA1268; genus UBA1268. The sequence continues at coordinate 19,455 of CBFIHA010000006.1, read as the reverse complement.
TTCCGTGGCCGGAAACCCATTCGCTTCAGAACCATCGAAACCTGTGGGGAGGAGACCTCAATGCCCTGCTTGCCAAGGGCTGTGATAATCGTGACTGGACGGGGCTTTTCACCCTTCGCCTTCATGCTGGTGGCGACCTTCCGAATCTCTTCAGACTTGTTCACTTCCTTCGCTTTCGCATCTGCCATGGGTCAATTCACTCTTTTCTAGGCCGGCGGCCTCTTGGGAGACAGGATTTGTACCGAACTGCAGGAACTATAACATAACACGATAGGTAAGCAAGCATGTAACAAATTTTCGCCGGCTACCGACGGCCACCGGCTAGCTCCTCCCCCGCCGGCAGGGACCAGAACAGGGACGACCATCAGCAGAAATGGTGCAACCTTCAGAGGGTGACGGGAAGGAGATCACCGCAAGAGGCGGGCCGACGCCAGGAAAGTACCCCGTCTAGGACTCGAACCTAGAACCCTCTGATTAAGAGTCAGATGCTCTAACCAATTGAGCTAACGGGGCATCTCCGAAAAACCTACCTGCCGCCGGCGACTGAGGCAAGGGGGTGAAACCGGCCGATCCCGGCGGGAGCAGCCCGGCAGCGGCCGCTGCGTATCGCCACGTTGAGGGAATCCGGCCGACTCGTTACAGTTCGAACTGAATGGAGACACTTGCCCCCGGAGGATGTTTGATGGGTCGCTACGATGGGTTGAAAGGGCTTGTCCTTGGCGTGGCCAATGACCACTCGATTGCCTGGTCAATAGCCAAGGAGATGCTCGACGGTGGAGCGAGGGTCGGCTTCAGCCACCTCCCGGACAAGCCGGAGGACCAGCGGCAGCGGAACCGACGCCGGGTGGCATTGCTGACCGATCCGGAGCCAAACGCTGATTTCCTGGTCCCGATGGATGTCTCAAGTGACGACCAGATCGCCGCCGTGATGGAGCGGGCAAAGGCTGAGTTCGGCACACTCGATTTTCTCGTCCATTCGATCGCCTACGCGCCCCTGGAGGACCTCAAGGGCGAAACCACCAATTGCAGCCGCGCGGGTTTCCGACTGGCCATGGAAACCAGCGCCTACAGTCTGCTGGCGGTCGGCCGCCTCGCCCGCGGCATCCTTGCCCCCGATGCGGCCATCCTCACGCTGACCTACTTTGGCGGTGAGAAGGTCGTGCCGGGCTACAACATCATGGGGGTCTGCAAGGCCACCCTCGATGCCTGCGTGAAATACATGGCGTACGACCTCGGGCCGCAGGGGGTTCGGGTCAACGCCATCAGCGCAGGCCCGCTGCGAACGCTGGCCGGACGCGGGGCGGGCGTTGAAGACATGCTGGGTCTCTACCAGCACATGTCGCCACTGGGCCGTAACATCACGCATGAAGAGGTCGGGAAGGCCGGCGCCTGGCTGGTGTCCCGTGAATCCCTCGGCATCACCGGCGAACTGCTGCACGTCGACGCCGGGTACAACATCATGGGATCACCCGGCCGGCTGCTTGACCTTGTGCCGAAGGGGGAATGATCGGCGACAGTGTCACGGGCGTTCGCGATCGCCGTCGTGCTGGTCATCCACAACCGGCGGGTGCTGGTTGGCCACCGTCCACTGGCAGCCGTGTCGGCTGCCGGTGCGGCGGAGTTTCCTGGTGGCAAGCTGGAACCGGGCGAGACGGCCGCTGCCGCGGCCCGGCGGGAATGCTGGGAGGAGACCGGTCTTGATGTCGTGATCGACGACCTGATCGCCACCGGCCAGGTGGCGGAGACGGGTGGACAGATCGATTTTTTCAGTGGCCGGCTAGCCGCCGGGGAGCAGACCCCGGCCCAGTCACCATTTCACTGGCTGACCCCTGCGGAAGTCGCCGCCTGCCGATTCCCGCCGGCCAACGCCGCCGCTGTTGCGTGGCTGATGCGACAGCTTTCACAACAGCCGCCCCCGAACGGCTAGCGGGCTGTGGAAATCGTCTGCCGCCCCCGAGCCGGCGATCCGGGCTGGAGGCGGCCTGACTCGCAACAGTCGCGCCGAACAGTATTGCCATGGAGGCCTTTTTCGCCGGATTGCTAACTCAGCATGCCGGCCAGAAAGGCCCCCAGGCCGGCAGCCACCAACAAGGCCGCCGTTGCCACCGCCACCCAGAGCCACTGCCGGGCCGCCCGTTCGACCCGTTCCTCCCCGGCCTCCAGGCTGTCAGCTGCATCGGCGGTAAACCGTTCGCTGCACTGCGGACAGACCAGTTCCTCCCCGATCAGTCCGGCGGGCACCCGGACCAGGTGGTCGTTCGGGCACACGACCCGAAGGGAATCGGATGCTGTCGTCATGCCGCCTGATGACTCGCCGCCGGTCGTTTGGTAACCCTGCCATGTTCGACCTGCAGGATCGTATCAGCCAGCGCCAGCGTACTGGGGCGGTGGGTGATCATGATCACCGTCCGGTTCTCAACGTAGCGGGCGAGCGCCTCGTGAATCAGTTCCTCGCTGGCCACGTCGATCTGGCTGGTCGCCTCGTCGAGTACGAGGATTTCCGCGTCCCGCAGAAAGGCCCGGGCCAGGGCGATCCGCTGCCGCTGACCACCGGACAGCCGGAAGCCGTTGGGGCCAACCCTGGTCTTGTAGCCCTCGGGAAAGTCGGCGATGAAATCGTGTGCCCGAGCCTTGCGGGCAGCCGCCTCGATCTCCTCGTCGGTGGCATCCCAGCGGCCGTAGCGGATGTTGTAAAGAATCGTCTCGTTGAACAGCTCCGTCTGCTGCGTGACAATCGCGATCCGTCGGCGGAGATCGACAAGGGCAAGATCGGTCAGCGGCACGCCGTCGAGCAGCACCTGCCCCTGGGTCGGGTCATAGAACCGGCAGATGAGGTTGATCAGGGTGCTCTTACCGCCGCCGTTGGGCCCGACAATCGCCACCCGCTCGCCAAAGTTGATTACCAGATCGACATCCTGCAGCACTGTGTCGATGCCATCGTAGGAAAATGAGACCTGGTCAAAGCGGATCTCACGATGAGGTGAGGGCAGCTGCTGCGGATCGGGCAGTTCCCGCAATTTCGAGGGCATATCGAGCAGTGGATAGAGCGACTGGGCCCCGACCATGCCGACGTTGATACCGGTGATCACACCAGAGAGCTTTCGGACCGGATCGGCCGCCCCGATCAGCATGCCGAAGAAGACCATGATGCCGGGGACGGTCATCGGCCGCTCGGTCATCGTGATGCCGAAGATCTGCGTCTCCTGATTGATCACCAACCAGGCCCCAACCGCGATTGAGGTGGCCACCATACCAATGCCGAGGATCTCGGTGATTGGATTGGCCAGCGCCCGGAAAAAGGTGTGGTGCATCCCGATTCGCATCATCTTGTCGGTGCTCTCGCGGAACCGGTTCCGCTCGAACGGCTCCATGGTATAAGCCTGCACGGTCAACACATTATTCAGGGCCTCAAGCATCACATGGTGGAAGCCGAGGGCCTGCGAGAGAATGTTTTTCGAAACATCTCGCATCTGGCGATTGAGCCAGACCATGAGAAAGCCAACCACCGGGGCCAGCGTCAGGCAGGCCAGGGTGAGCTGCCATGAGATGAAGAAGGCGCCCGTCAGGCAGGCGATGATCTTCAGCGGCTCGGTCACCGCTCCACCGTAGACAGTGGTGATCCCGCTGGCGAGCATTTCGGCGGTGTGGGTTACCTGCGCCATGAAGCCGGCCGACCCCTGCCGCATGAACTGCGTCCGGTCAAGCTCCAGCGCCTTGTTGAAAATTTTGGTCCGGATGTCGCGGGAGATGCCCATCGCCACGTAGCTCACCAGCATGGTGCTGGCCAGCAGGAAGGAGTGCTTGAGAAACGTGCTGACCACAATCAGCACCACCACCAGTAGCACCGTCTGGAAGGGATCCCGCGGCAGATATTTCTCCAGCCAAGGCTGGAGCCCGCGGGCCGATGAGAGGATGGCCGCATCGCCCTTGTCGGACAGGGTGAGCGAGTCGATGCGACCGCGGGCAGCGACCCGGTCGTCAGCAGGCAGACCGCCACCAGCCAACTGTTCCTCAAGGCGGGCGATTTCGGCAGCATGCTCCTCCAGCCGGGTTTCAGCATCCCCGATTCGGTTGCCGTTCCACTCCTGCAACGACTCGCCATTGAGCGTGACTTCAATGATCGGGAACAGGGCGGCGATGTTGGCGCCCCAGAGGCCGGCGACTCCGGCTGAGCAGAGAAATGCTCCCAGAAGGAACGGCCAACTCTTGGAGGAATCGCGTAACGCGCGAAGAAAATAATGCATGAGAATGTCTGTGGACTGTGAACAATAGCCGGGGGCCGGCGTTCAGGACGACAACGTTTCTGTTCCATCGGACGAGATCGGCATCGATGTCCCAACAAGGGAAATCCGTCCCGATTTCGTCGCTGACAAAGACTGGGCAGGCTGCGCAAACGAGCACCGCCGGCGGCACTCGCCTTGCACCGGGGACGGAGAGTAGTCCCGGGGGTGGTGGCGGAACAAGGCAGAAACAGCCGCGTTTCAGCCGTCCTGGCGGGCCACTGCCGCCTGGAGCGTATTTTCCAGCAGCATTGCCACGGTCAGGGGACCGACGCCTCCCGGCACCGGCGACAGGGCCCCGGCAACCGCCGTCACGGCATCCTGATCGACATCTCCAACCAGCCGGCTGCGGCCCTGCTGCTCAATGCGATTGATACCAACGTCAATTACCGCCGCCCCCGGCTTGACCATGTCGGCGGTAATCAGCCCCGGCCTGCCAACAGCAGCAATGAGAATGTCAGCCTGCCGCGTCAGCCCCCCCAGATCAGCACTACGGCTGTGGCAGAGGGTGACGGTGGCGTTTCCACCCGGCCCCCGCCCGGCCAGCAGCAGGGCAAGGGGCTTGCCCACGATGTCACTGCGGCCAACGATCACCACATGGCGGCCCGCTGTCTCAACCCCGGCATCGATCAGCATCCGCTGGACACCAGCCGCCGTGCAGGGGATGAACCGGGGCCGCCCCTGCGACAGCAACCCCGCATTCTCCGGATGAAACCCGTCCACATCCCGGTCCGGCGGCACAGCGTCGAGCACCGCGACCGCATCGACATGGTCGGGCAGCGGCAGTTGCACAAGAATCCCATCGGCCGGCCCCCGCTCATCACGGCCAATCGCGACCACCAGATCGACGAGTTCGGTGGTGGTCACGGTGGCAGGAACTGCAATGACCTCGGCATCGATCCCGACCCGTTCCGCTGCCGCCGCCTTACTCTTTACGTAGGACGCGCTGGCTGCTCCCTCACCGACCAGCACCACCACCAGCCGGGGCGGCCGACCCGCAGTGGCGACAAACCGCGCCACCCGGCCGATCAGATCGGACTCGATCCTGCTGGCCAGTTGCCGGCCGTCAAGTCGGCGAGCGGTCATCGGCAGGCTCCCGGTGAGACCAGCCATCGGCCCCCTCGTGTCAGCGAGGGTCGGCTCATGCCCCCACCTCCGGCCCCCCCGCCGGCAGCGTCGGCCCGACCTTGCCGGTGGCCGTCTGCTCCTGCATGTAGGTCATTCTCAGTTGGTGCAGCACCTCGTCGAGTAGCCGCTGCTCGTCCTGTTCAAGGTTGCCGGACGTCTTCTTTCCGAGCATCTCGAGGGTGTCGATGAAGTGCCGGGCCGTGTCGAGGTTCTTCAGCGACTGCTGGGTGATGGGGTTCGGCACCCGGCCAAAGGCCATCAACGCCTGGGTAAACAGGGTCTGCACAAGGAACTCAAACGTGGCCGGTGGAGCCTTGAGCGGCGGGGGAACGGCGGGATTGTCAGATGCAGAAGAATCGGTCATTCCATCACCAAAGAAGTTTCACAACGAAGGCCCGAAAAATATGGACGTTGGCAGGCTGCGGCCAGCCGTCACACGATTTGCAGAGCAGAAATCAGATGAGGCTGACTGTCCAGTGGTATTGAAAAAATTCTGGTGGAGAACGGCGAATCCGTGCCGACCAGGTCTTCTCACCACCGGATTGCCCCTTCGCGGTGAACCAGACGATTCCCACTTCGACGCCGGGGTCAGACGTTTACGCCAGCGCGAGCTGGCGCCGATTTGCCGGCGGTGTGGTGGGCCACTGCCGCCGCGACGAGGCCGGCGAACAGCGGGTGGGCGGCAGTCGGCTTGCTCTTGAACTCCGGGTGGAACTGCACCGCCACGAACCAGGGATGAGTCGCCTCCGGCAGTTCAACAATCTCGACCAGGCTGTCGTCATGGCTGGTCCCGGCAATCACCAGGCCGGCCGCTTCGAGTCGCTGGCGGTAGCCGCCGTTGAACTCGTAGCGGTGCCGATGCCGCTCGGCGACTTCGCCGCAACCGTACGCCGCCGCCGACCGGCTGCCGGCGGCGAGTACCGCCGGCTGGCTGCCCAGCCGCATGGTCCCCCCCTTGTCGGTGACACCCTCTTGCTCCTCCATCAGGCAGATGACCGGGTGCGGGGTGTCGCGGAAGAATTCGGTGGAGTGGGCATCGGTCAGGCCGGCGACATGGCGGGCAAAGTCGATCACGGCGCACTGCATGCCCAGACAGATTCCCAGAAAGGGCAGCCCTCGCTCGCGGGCAAAGCGAATTGCCTGGACCTTGCCTTCAACGCCCCGCTCGCCGAAGCCGCCAGGCACGATCAGGCCGTCAAAGCCGGCAAGCATTCGCTCGGCTCCCTCCTGCTCAATCGTCTCGCTCTTGATCGCCTGGACCCGAACCTGGGTGCAATTGGCAATGCCGCCGTGGTCGAGTGCCTCGTAGATGCTCTTGTAGGCGTCACGATGCTCGGCGTACTTGCCCACCAAAGCAATCGACACCTCGTGCTCCGGGTTCCGCAGGCGATGGAGAATGTCGTGCCAATTGTCGAGGCCAGCCGGGGCGGCCGTCAGGCCGAACCGCTTGAGAATCAGGTCGTCAATTCGGTTGGCCTGCAGGGAGAGCGGCACCTCGTAGATCGAGAAGTCCTTGTCGCGTTCCTCAATGACCGAGTCGAGCGGCACATTGCAGAACAGGGCGATCTTCTCACGGTCACCGGTGTCGAGAGCCCGCTCGGTCCGGCAGACGAGAATGTCTGGCTGGATACCGATCTGCCGGAGGATACCGACGGAATGCTGGGTCGGCTTGGTCTTCAGTTCGCCTGCCGCCTTCAGATAGGGCACGAGTGTCAGATGGATGAAGATACAGTTTTCCCGGCCCACCTCGAGCGGAATCTGTCGGATCGCCTCGAGAAACGGCAGGCTCTCGATATCCCCGACCGTGCCACCGATTTCGGTCATCACGATATCGGTCTCGGCGTCGGCCAGCTGGGTGACAACACCCTTGATCTCATTGGTGATGTGGGGAATCACCTGGACGGTGTTGCCGAGAAACTCACCCCGCCGCTCCTTGTTGATGACCGACAGGTAGATCTGACCGGTGGTGTAGTTGCTCTGCCGGGTGAGGTGGGTGGTGGTGAACCGTTCGTAGTGGCCCAGATCGAGGTCGGTTTCACTACCGTCATCGAGGACGTAGACCTCACCATGCTGGTAGGGGCTCATCGTGCCGGGGTCGACGTTGATGTAGGGGTCAAGTTTCTGCAATTTCACCCGCAGCCCCCGGGCCTCGAGCAGCATGGCGATCGAGGCACTGGTCAGTCCCTTGCCGAGTGAGCTGACGACCCCTCCGGTCACGAAGATGTGCTTGGTCACGCGGGGCGATTCCTCCGGCAATGAACGAAACGTCGGCCGCAGCCCGAGGCTGGCCCGTACGGATGCGATTGAACCAAGTCGGTCCCCGCCCGGTCAAATGCCCCTGCGGGCTTTGGCGGAAGAAACCGTGGTGTAGAGTATCGGTATGGATACCAGCACCTCTCCGGCCACCGGCCCGGCAGCCACCGCCAACGTCAGGATTCGTAGCCTCGAGCCACTCGTGCCTCCGGCCAGGCTGATCGCAACGTTGCCGCTTTCAGCTGCCGCCACTGATACCGTTCTGGTTGGGCGGCGGGCGGTAGAGCAGGTGCTCACCGGAGACGATGACCGGCTGCTGGCTGTTGTCGGCCCCTGCTCCATTCACGACGTCGATGCCGCCCGCGAGTATGCCGGGCGGCTGGCCGGCCTGGCCGAGGAGCTCTCCGACCGGCTGCTGGTGGTGATGCGGGTCTATTTCGAGAAGCCACGCACAACCGTCGGCTGGAAAGGGCTGATCAACGACCCCCATCTGGACGACTCCTTCGACGTGGCCACCGGCCTGCGACTGGCCCGGAGCCTGCTGATTGAAATCGCCGGAATGGGACTCCCGGCGGCAACCGAATTTCTCGAGCCGATCACCCCGCAATACATCGCCGACACCATTGTGCTCGGAGCAATCGGGGCCCGCACAACCGAGTCGCCGACCCACCGGCAGATGGCCAGTGGCCTGTCGATGCCGGTCGGCTTCAAGAACTCGACTGACGGTTCACTGCAGGCTGCCATCGATGCAATGCATGCAGCCCAAGCGGCCCATTCGTTCCTCGGCATCGACAACAGCGGAGGGACCTGCGTGGTCTCGACCACCGGCAACCCCTGGGGGGTGCTGATGCTCCGCGGGGGACGCGACGGCACAAATTATTCTGCCGCAATGCTCAGGGACGCCCGTGCCCGGCTGGAACAGTCCGGCCTGCCCGCCCGGATGATCGTTGACTGCAGCCACGCCAATTCAGGGAAGGACCACCGACGGCAGGCAATTGTCTGGCGGGACGTGATCGAGCAGCGGGCGGCGGGTGACAGGTCAATCGTCGGGCTGATGCTCGAGAGCAATCTTCACGAGGGCAGGCAGGCGGTCAGTAGCGATCGTTCTGCGCTGTCCCATGGCGTCTCGATCACCGACGCCTGCATCAGCTGGGACGAAACCGAGGCTCTGCTCCGCGAGGCGCACAGCCGGTCGGGGTGAAACGTCACTGCGATGAGGCCAGTCCTCCTGTCGCCACTGGCGGTCGTCCTACCCTTGCTTTTCTACCGGCACCACCAGCACGCTGGCGGCGGCGTGGGCCAGCACGGCTTCGGAGGTGCTCCCGAGCAGCCACCTGGTGAAGGCATCAGTCGGGGTACGGCCGATGACGATCAGATCGGTGTGGTTGCCCCGGGACTGTTCAAGAATCCGTTCCCCCGGGTTGCCCTCGACCACGATCGGCGGCTGCCCCCGAAAGCAGGGCGGCAGACCGGCCTGGAATTGTTGCAGCTGCCCGGTGAGGTCCTCCACTTCGCTGTTGTGCTCCTGCTGCCAAGCCTCTGCGATGGCGGCCGTATCGGGATCACGGGCTCGCTTTTCCAGCCACCCCGGCAAGGGACCGGCAAGCATCGACTCACTGACGCCGATGACCCGCCCCCGGGTTTCGACCGGCCAGTTCAGCCGATTGAGCGTTGTCGTGACCGCAGCCGCGCTGGCTGGATGATGACAGGCAAGCGTCTGCAAGCCACCATCCTCAGGCGGGCTGCCGCGAACGATCAGCACCGGCAGGTGGGCCCCATGCAACACGGCCCGGGAGACGCTTCCCAGCAGGAACCGCTCGATCGATCCATGCCCCCGGGCACCGACGGCAACCAAGTCGGCGTGCCAGCCGGAAGCCGATTCCAGAATGCCGACCGCGGCCGCGGCCGACGAGGTGATCATTTCCGGCGGCTTGACGAATTCGGTCGGCAGCAGCACCCGCGCTTCCGCAAACAGAGCTGCAGCGGCACCACTTACCACCGTCGCTGACTGGTCGGGCAGCCGGCGCTCAAGCTCAGTCGGTGAAAAGTAGATTGCCACCTCATCCCGGCGGGGATCGATCAGGCGGCTCACCATGCGCACCGCATCGAGGGAAAGGGGCGACCCGTCAACGCCGATCAGTACCTTCATGATTTCTCCACCCTCGCGGGTTCTTCGGAATCGGTGGTCACGCAGCCCCGGTGCCTGTGCCGGGGCCGGCGGCCCCAATGAGAGGCTCTCTAGTATTGCATGTCTCAGGCAAGCCAGACTTTGGACGGTTCCCCGGGTCGTTCCCGGGCCAGCCGGGGCACGGCGTAGCCTGGCAACCGCCGCCGCAACTGGTCGATCAGTTCCCGCCCCCTGGCTTCGGACACGGCGAATGCGGCGGTTCCGCTTACCGGATCGAGCAGGTGAAGGTAGTAGGGCGAGACACCGAGGTCGATCAGCCGCTCCGAGAGTGCCGCCAGAACCCTGGCATCGTCATTGACTCGCCGGAGCAGAACCGCCTGGTTGAACCGTAGCGGCACGCTGCCGGCGACCCGCCGCAACGCGGTGGCCACCGTGTCATCGAGTTCGGCGGCATGGTTGGCATGAATGACCAGGCTTACCGCCAGTCGGCTGCCGGCGAGCGTCGCCAGCAATTCGGGAGTGATACGGGAAGGCAGCACCACCGGCAGCCGGGAGTGAATCCGCAGCCGGCGGAGCTGTGGGATCGCCCCGAGGTCGGCAACGAGCCGGGCCAGCAGCGGGTCGTCGAGGAGCAGTGGGTCGCCGCCAGAAAGGATGACTTCGTGGATCGAGGGGTCTGCAGCCAGCTCCTTGAGGGCAACGGTGATGCCCGCCGGTGTGGCCCCGCTGTCGGCGTAGGGAAACTCACGACGAAAGCAGTACCGGCAGTTGACCGCGCAGCCACCGGTCAGCAGCAGCAGGGCCCGACCGGCATATTTCTGGATCAGGCCGCCGGCCCGCTGAGCCTGCCGTTCGGCCAGCGGATCGGACGAAAAACCGGCGACCTCGTCGAGTTCGGCCGGCTGGGGAAGCACCTGCAGCAGCAACGGGTCGGCGGGATCGGCCGGCCGCATGCGGCTGACGAACCCCCGGGGCACGAGGAAGGGAAAGCTGCGGCCCGCGGCGACGGCTCGGCTGCCGATGGCCGGGTCGAGATCTAGCAGCCGGCAGAGTTCGGCTGGATCACGGACGGCCGTGGCCAGCTCCCGCTTCCACCCGGCAATGGGCGTGGTGGCAGGCGTCGAACTGGGGCTGCTGGTCGGCATCGGCTTGATGATAGCCGACGGCGCGGCCCTGCTCGCAGCGTTGACAGGGTGGCGGGTGGTCGCGAGGCTTGTGCGGTCACCAGCCGCCGCCGGGCGGCTGAGTCAGCCACGGCGGGAAGGTCTCCGCCTGCATCTCCTCCCAGGAAAGAACCAGTCTGATGCCTGCCTACAACACGAGCGAATTCCGCAAGGGGCTCAAAGTCCAGATCGACGGCGACCCCTACATCATGATCGAGTGCAACTTCGTCAAACCGGGCAAAGGGCAGGCCCTCTACAAATGCAAACTGAGAAATCTGCTGCGGGGCACGGTCCTCGACCGCACCTATAAAAGCGGTGACTCACTCGATGCGGCTGATATCTCGACCATCGATGCGCAGTTTCTCTACAAGCAGGGCGACCAGTTCGTGTTCATGGACAACGACAACTACGAGCAGTACGAGCTTTCGTCAGAACAGGTGGATGACGCCTGGAAATGGCTCAAGGAGGGGACCATCTGCTCGATGATGCTCTACAACGAAAATCCGATCTCAATGGAGCCACCCCAGCACATGGTTTTGAAGGTCGAGTACGCCGAGCCAGCCGTCCGGGGCAATACGGCCACCAATCTCACCAAACCGGTGAAGCTTGAAACAGGTGCCGAAATCATGGTCCCCGCCTTCATCGAACAGGGAGAGTCGGTCAAGGTCGACACCCGCACCGGGGATTACCTCGAGCGGGTGAAGGAGTAGGCGGCGGGAGGTCAGGTTCGAGAAGCTGGGCTGTTTCTGCTGGCAGCTGGTCTGCCGGTAGCGGTCATTTTTCAGCCATTTTCCGCCGGTTCTTCGGGGAAACGTCTTGACCGGTTTACGAAAGCGGATAGGCTTCATTGGTTTCTCGAATAGTGCAAGGCGGCACTATTCGTTTTCCGGATAGTGACTTGTGTTCATTGTGCGACTGGGATCGTACTTTGAGCCATTCCGGCCAAGGAGGGCAGCGGCTCACGGCGATCGACGTGGCGGATGGAGGTTATCCGCCTCGACGCAACCTTGGATGAACCGGCATGAACCTGAAAAGCCTGAAAATATTCTGCGATATTGTCGCCCGCCGGAGTTTCTCCCGGGCAGCTGAGGACAATGGCATTTCGCAATCGGGTGCCAGCCAGGTGGTCGGTCAACTCGAGAGCCGGCTCGGGGTGCAACTGATTGAACGCTCGAAACGTCCCCTGATCCCGACCGCTGAGGGGCGGGTCTTCTTCGACGGCTGTCGCAAGATTGTCGCCCGCTACGACGCCCTTGAGGACGAGGTGCGGTCGCTGCACGAGGATGTTGCCGGCCGGGTGCGGGTGGCTGCCATCTACTCCGTGGGCCTGCATCAGATGAGCGAGTACGTGCAGGAGTTCATGGCCCGCCATCCCAAGGCGAATGTGCGGCTGGAATATCTCCACCCCGGGCGGGTTCGCGAGGCGATCGAAAACGATCAGGCCGATGTCGGCATCATCAGCTATCCCCGGGGTACGCGGACAATCGAGGCCGAGGCCTGGCGGAAGGAGCCAATTGTGCTGGTCTGCGGGCCGCAGCATCCGTTCACGGTCCGCGACTCGGTTGCCCTGTCCGATCTCCACGGGCAGCGGTTGGTCGGCTTCGACCCCGACCTCGTCATCCGGCACGAGATCGACCGGGCAATCGAGGCGGCGGGTGCCGAGCCGACCGTTGTGATGGAGTTCGACAACGTCGAAACGATCAAACGGGCGGTCGAGATCGATGCGGGCATGGCCCTGGTCCCCGAACCGACTGTCGCCCGTGAGGTGGCCAGTGGCAGCCTCGTCAGCCTGCCGCTGAAAGGGAGTCCGCTGGCCCGGCCCCTCGGCATCATCCGCGGCCGGGGCAAGCCCCAGTCACCGACTGTCAAGCGGTTTGTCGATCTGTTGCGAGGGCATGCCGATGACACGGTGGCTGTCCCGCGAAAACGCCCCCCCAGAACTGCTGCCGACCTGGCGGTTGTGGGCACGGCCTGAGCCGCCCCACTGAACCGTGGCAGGGAGTACGAACGGCCGACAGGGCCCGCAGTCCTGCCCTCCGAAAACCGCGGCCAACATGCCCGACGTTCCGACAACACGACAGAAAAAAACGCCCCAAAAAATCTGAACCCACGCCGCACGAACTCCTGTAAAGCCTTCGCCATGACGCGTCCCCTTCGACTTCCCGATCCCCACGGCCTCTACGATCCCGCCAACGAGCACGATTCGTGCGGCGTCGGCTTCATCGCTCATATCAAGGGCCAGCGGTCTCGCCAGATCATCGATGATGCCGACCGGATGCTGCAGCACATGGAGCACCGTGGTGGCTGCGGCTGCGAGGAGAACACCGGCGACGGGGCCGGCATGCTCACCGCTCTGCCCTACGAACTGCTTGAGCGGATCACCCGGGACGAACTCAGGGCTGAACTGCCGGCCCGCGGCCTCTACGGCAGCGGTGTTTTCTTCATGCCAACCGAACCGGCCGAGCGGGCCGAGTGCCGGGCGATTGTCGACCGGGTGATCAACCAGCAGGGACAGAAGCTGATCGGCTGGCGGGAACTGCCTGTCGACCCCGATGCCGCCGATGTCGGCCCGACGGCCAGACGTTCAATGCCACACTTCGACCAGGCGATCATCGCCGCGGCCGACGGCCTCGACCAGGAGGCCTTCGAGCGGCAGCTGTTCATTATTCGCAAGTGGTCGAGCCACCAGATCCGGGTCGAGAGCGACCTGCGGCAGAAGCTGATGTTCTACATCTGCTCCCTGTCGACCAAGGTGATGATTTGGAAGGGCATGCTGCGGTCAATGCAGGTGATCCCGCTCTACAAGGATCTGCAGGATCCTGAGTACACCACCCACCTGGCGATGGTCCACTCACGGTTTTCCACCAACACGTTCCCCAGCTGGGACCGGGCCCAGCCCTGTCGGTTCATGGCCCACAACGGTGAGATCAACACCCTGCGGGGCAACGCCAACTGGATGTTCGCCCGCCAGGGTGTCATGACCAGCGGCCTCTGGGGCGACGACATCCGCAAGCTCTTTCCGGTGATTGAGGCAGACTGTTCCGACTCGGGCAATTTCGACAACGCCCTCGAGATGCTCTATCACTCCGGCCGCACCCTCCAGGAAGCGGTCATGATGATGATCCCGGAGGCCTGGCAGAACCACCACAGCATGCCGGAGGACAAACGGGCCTTCTATGAATTCCACTCGGCCCTCCAGGAACCATGGGACGGCCCCGCCTCGGTCTCGTTCACCGACGGGCACTTCATCGGGGCGGTCCTCGACCGCAACGGTCTCCGGCCGAGCCGTTACTACGTCACCCACGACGACCGGGTGATCATGGCCAGCGAGGTCGGGGTGGTCGACGTGCCGCCGGAACTGGTCAAGGCCAAGGGGCGGCTGCAGCCGGGCAAGATGTTTCTGGTCGACTTCGAGCAGGGCCGGATCATCGCCGATGACGAACTGAAGAGCTCAGTGGCAGCCAAGCGGCCCTACAAGACTTGGCTGAAGAACGAGGCGATCCATCTCAACGAGCTGCCGCGGCAGAAGCCGCCTCAGCATTATGCCGGCGATGACCTGCTCAAACGGATGCAGGCCTTCGGCTACACCACCGAAACGCTCCAGTTCATGCTGATGCCGATGCTCCGCGAGAAGCGGGATCCGATCGGCTCGATGGGTAACGATGCGGCACTTGCCTGTCTGTCGGACAAGCCGCGGCTGGTCTATGACTATTTCAAGCAGCTCTTTGCCCAGGTCACCAACCCACCGGTCGACTCGATCCGTGAAGAGGTGATCATGTCGCTGGAATGCTTCATCGGCCCGGAGGGCAACCTGCTGGAGGCGACCGCGGGCCAATGCCACCGGCTCTGCGTGCCCCATCCAATCCTCACCAACGAGGAACTCGCCGCGATCAAGTCACTCGACCACCGTGGCTGGAAGACCAAGACGATCGACATCACCTACCCGCGGACTGCGGGTGACACCGGGCTGCGACCGGCAATCGACCGGATCTGTGCCGAGGCGACTCAGGCGATCCATGATGGCTTTTCACTCGTCGTGCTCTCCGACCGGGCAGTCGGGGCTGACCGCGTGCCGATCAGTTCGCTGCTGGCCACCGGGGCAGTCCACCATGCTCTGGTCCGGCAGGAACTGCGAACCCGCATCGGCATTGTGCTGGAGTCAGGCGAGGCCCGGGAGGTCCACAACTTCTGCCTGCTGACCGGCTACGGTGCCGACGCAATCAACCCCTACCTGGCCTTCGAGGCCCTGCGGCAGGCCCGGCTGGACGGCCTGCTCGAAGAGGAGTTCAGTGACGAGAAGATCGTCCCCGCCTTCCGCAAGGCGGTCGCCAAGGGCATGCTCAAGGTGATGGGAAAAATGGGCATCTCGACCCTGGCGTCGTACAAGGGAGCCCAGATCTTTGAGGCGGTCGGCCTGAACAAAGACGTGATCGACACCTGCTTTGTGGGTACGGCCAGCCGGATTTCCGGGGTCGGTTTTGATGTGTTGGCCGAGGAGGGGATCCGCCGGCACGAGATCGGCTTTTCGACCCGGGGTGGCCGCACGCTGCCGATCCTGCCCAACGACGGCCAGTTCCACTGGCGAAAGGAGGGTGAGGCCCACGCCTGGAACCCTTTCACCATCGCCCAGATTCAGGTCGCCGCTCGCACCGGCTCACGAGAGGCCTACCGGCAGTTCGCCCGGACGGTCAACGAAGACGCTCATCGCAAGTGCTTCCTGCGGGGCCTGTTGACCTTCAAGCAGGGCCGCACACCGGTACCGCTGGAGGAGGTCGAGCCGGCCCGCGGGATCGTCAAGCGATTCTGCACCGGTGCGATGAGTTATGGATCGATCTCGGCCGAGGCCCACGAAACGCTCGCCGTGGCCATGAACGTGCTGGGGGGCAAGAGCAACACGGGTGAAGGGGGTGAAGACCCGGACCGCTTCAAGTGGTACGACAGGCCAACCGACGAGCATGCCTTCATGATGCAGACGCTGGAAAACCTCGACCCTGACAAGGCAAAGGCCCAGCCCAACCAGTATTCCAAACGGTCATACATCAAGCAGGTTGCCTCAGGCCGTTTCGGAGTGACCAGCTGGTACCTCACCAACGCCAACGAACTGCAGATCAAGATTGCCCAGGGCGCCAAGCCGGGAGAGGGGGGCGAACTACCCGGCCACAAGGTCGACAAGATCATTGCCGCCACCCGGCATTCGACCCCCGGTGTCGGCCTGATCAGTCCGCCACCGCACCACGACATCTATTCCATCGAGGACCTGGCCCAGCTGATCTTCGACCTAAAGAACGCCAATCCATCGGCGGCAGTGAGCGTGAAGCTGGTCTCTGAAGTGGGCGTTGGCACGATCGCCTCGGGCGTCGCCAAGGGGCATGCCGACAAGATCCTGATCTCCGGCACCGATGGTGGCACCGGTGCCTCACCGCTGACGAGCATCAAGTTCGCCGGGCTGCCCTGGGAACTCGGCATTGCCGAGACGCACCAGACCCTCGTCATGAACGACCTCCGCAGCCGGGTCCGGCTGGAGACCGACGGCCAGCTCAAGACCGGCCGTGATGTCGTCATCGCCGCGCTGCTCGGTGCGGAGGAATATGGCTTTGCCACGGCGCCGCTGATCACGATGGGCTGCATCATGATGCGGAAGTGTCATCTCAACACCTGCCCGGTCGGGATCGCCACCCAGGATCCGGAACTCCGCAAGAAATTCAGCGGCAAGCCCGAGCATGTCGTCAACTATCTCTTCCTGGTCGCCGAGGAGACCCGCGAGATCATGGCGAGCCTCGGCTTCCGCTCGATCAATGAAATGGTCGGGCATGTTGAGGTGCTCGAGATCAACGAAGCGGTCCGGCATTGGAAGGCGAAGGGACTCGACCTGACGCCGATCCTCACCCCGGCCGTCGGCCCGCACCCCGACACCGAGACCCACTGCACGATTGCTCAGAACCACGGCCTCGAGGAGGTGCTCGACAACACGCTGATCCAAAAATCGCTGGCGGCGATCCACGATCGCATGCCGGCCCGGTTCAACATGCGGATTGAAAACATCGACCGGGCCTTCGGCACGATGCTCAGCCACGAGGTCTCGAAGGCCAACGGCGCCGCCGGCCTACCCGACGATACGATCCACATCGACGTCACGGGCTCTGCTGGCCAGAGCCTTGGGGCCTGGCTGGCCCCCGGCGTCACCCTCGAACTGGAGGGGGACGCCAACGACTATGTTGGCAAGGGCCTCTCCGGTGGTCGGATCATCATCTATCCGCCCCGAGGCTCGAGTTTCATCCCCGCGGAGAACATCCTCCTCGGCAACGTTGCCCTCTACGGAGCCACGGCGGGCGAGGCCTTCTTCCGGGGCATGGCCGCGGAGCGGTTCTGTGTCCGCAACAGCGGGGCCAGTGCAGTGGTTGAGGGCGTGGGCGACCATGGCCTGGAATACATGACCGGCGGACGGGTGGTCATCCTGGGCCCGACCGGCCGCAATCTTGCGGCTGGGATGTCGGGCGGGGTCGCTTACGTCTTCGCCCCCGACCGCGACACCCTGCGGCTCAACTGCAACCTTGAACTGGTCGAACTTGAAGCCATTGAGGATGCGGCCGATGCGGCAGAGCTACGGGAACTGATCGAGCGGCATGCCCAGTTCACCGGCTCGACGGTGGCTGAGGACATCCTTGCCGCCTGGGAGAGTTCCCTGCCGCAGTTCGTCAAGGTGATGCCGCGAGATTACAAGCGGGCTCTGGCCGAACTGGCAGCCGAGGAACAGTTGGTCGCTACCGGCGGCTGAAACCGACCGCCGCAGCCAACAACCAACAGCAACACTATTGACTGAGAGCAACCAAGGAGACCACCGATGGGCAATCCCCGCGGCTTCATGACCGTCGATCGGAAAACCTATTCCGAACGTGACCCGATTGCGCGAGTTGGCGACTGGAATGAATTTCACCTTGACCTGCCGATCGTCGACCTGCAGGACCAGGGCTCTCGCTGCATGGACTGCGGCGTGCCCTTCTGCCACACCGCTGATCTGATGGCGAACATGGCGGCCGGCTGTCCGGTGCGAAACCTGATTCCAGAATGGAACGATCTGGTCTATCGCGGCCACTGGCAGGAGGCCCTCGAACGGCTCCACAAGACCAACAACTTTCCCGAGTTTACCGGCCGGGTCTGTCCCGCCCCCTGTGAGGGCTCCTGCGTGCTGGGCATCCACGAGCCCCCGGTGACGATCAAGCAGATCGAGTGTTCGATTGTGGACCGAGGCTGGGAGGAGGGCTGGATCGTACCCGAGCCGCCCGCCTCACGGACCGGCAGGAAGGTGGCTGTTGTCGGATCGGGGCCGGCAGGACTGGCCTGTGCCGCCCAGCTGAACCGGGCCGGCCATTTGGTGACGGTCTTCGAGCGGGCCGACCGGATCGGTGGCCTGCTGATGTACGGCATTCCCAATATGAAGCTCGACAAGGAGAAGGTGGTTGAGCGGCGGGTCCGGCTGCTGGCCGAGGAGGGCGTGATCTTCCGGACCGGCGTCGAAATTGGCAGGGACCTGCCAGCAGCGAAGCTGATGGCCGACTTCGACGCGGTCGTCCTCTGCGTTGGCTCGACCCGTCCGAACGATTTTTTCGCGAAGGCACCCGGGCGCGATCTGGTGGGTATTCACTTCGCCATGGATTTCCTGACTGCCAACACCCGCAGCCTGCTCGACTCGCACCATGCCAACGGCCACTACATTTCGGCCAAGGACAAGGACGTAATCGTGATCGGCGGCGGTGACACCGGCACCGACTGCATCGGCACCTCGCTGCGGCACGGCTGCCGGTCGCTGGTGACCTTTGAGATCGTGCCCCAGCCACCAGCGGAGCGGGCGACGAACAACCCCTGGCCGCAGTGGCCGAAGATTCTGCGCAAGGACTATGGCCACGTCGAGGCGGCGGCCCGATTTGATTACGGCCAGCTGCCGGGCAAACAGCTGGCGGGCGATCCCCGTGAATTTTCGGTCCAGACGGTGGAATTCCTGGGGGACGATGCCGGCAGGTTGCGGGGCGTGAAGACGATGCGACTCGATTGGAGCAGGCCGCAGGAGGGTGGGCCGCCTTTTTCGGTGGTTGAAGGCAGCGAGCAGGAGTGGCCCTGCCAGATGGTGCTGCTGGCCCTCGGCTTTGGCGGCCCGGAGGCGACAATCGCCGAAGAGCTTGGCCTCGAGCGGGACAAGCGGTCGAACTTTTCAGCAGAGTACGGCAAGTACGCCACCAACATTGAGGGCATTTTTGCAGCGGGCGACTGCCGCCGTGGCCAGAGCCTCGTGGTCTGGGCAATCAACGAGGGCCGCGAGGCGGCCCGCGAGTGCGATCGCTATCTGATGGGTGAAACCAGCCTGCCAAGCGTCCACGATGACGCAGCAGTTGCGGTCTGATTCCCGTTCCCGCCAAAGAACACCAGCAGAACGTCACAAACCTTGGCTTTGTGGCGTTCTGCCCAAGGAAAGCCGGGCACGACGCCCGGTCTTTCCGTAAAGCCAGCA
>CBFIHA010000005.1:0-74148 GCA_965662195.1 uncultured Pirellulales bacterium | reverse complement strand
CCTTGCATCGAGTGCCACAAAAAAACGCATCCTTCGATCTGTGACTGTGGGATGGAATGACTGTTTCCTGCTTAGCAGATGGTGAAAGAAGTCTGGTTGCCGCAGGAAGCGGCGACCAGCAACCCCGACAACCCTCGGCGTTTTCGGGTATTGACCAAGTGGAAAAAGCCATGGATGGCTTTTTCCACGGACAGGTAGTGCTTCGTGTTCTTCGTGCCTTCGTGGTCCACCAATTTCTTTGAGCATCAATCGTGGTTTTGTTCGTACGCCTCGTCAGGTGCGGCGGAACTGCCGGTCGAGTTCCTGCCGCGAGAGCAGTAGCGAGGTCGGCCGTCCGTGGGGACAGTGCCGGGCTGCCGGGTAGCGATGCCGAACCGCCACGAGTGTATCGACTTCCGGCTGCGACAGGGGATCACCCGCCTTGATGGCGGCCCGGCAGGAGAGGCTATGCAGCACCTCATCGACCACCATCCGACGGTCCCCGCCGGCCGCGTCGAGTGTTGCCAGCCGATCGACCACCTCGGCAATGATTGCCGCTGCCGGAGTCCGGCCGACCAACGCCGGCTTGGACCGGACCACCACCGTGCTGCCACCAAAGGCCTCAACCCGAACTCCGGCTTCGGCCAACACCCCGGCATGCCGCTCGACGAGTTCATGGGCCGAGGCTGACAGATCGATTCGCTCAGGGATCAGCAGGGGCTGGACTTCGAGCGTGCCGTTGGCCAGGCGATCCCGCAGCTGCTCGTAGAGCACCCGTTCGTGGAGGGCGTGCTGGTCGATCACCTCAATGCCGGCACGGGTCTCCACGACGAGATAGCGGTCGTGGAGCTGAAAGGCCCGTTCGGCCTCCAGCGGGGCAGGATCACCGCCCGCGGCCGCCAAGGGGAGCTGTTCCTGCCGCGTGGCCTCATCCCGTTCCCAGGCCGGTGGCGGGGTGGGGGGACGAGGTGACAGCGGGGGGGCTGTCAGAATCGCTCCGCGGCTGCCGCTGGCCGCCGGTGGCGGGCTGTCGTCCGCCAGCTGCCGTCGCCAGATCGCCTCGGCAGCTGCCAGCCCGGTGGCTGCGGACTCCTCGGAGCCGCCGGCCCTGTCGGGTCCAGCCGTGGGCGGCCGCAGAGCAGTCGGCGCATCGAGTCCCAACAATGCCCGGCGGATGGCCGCGAGCACCAGCCGGTGCAGCCGGCCGGGATCACGGAACCGCACCTCCATCTTGGCCGGGTGGACATTGACGTCGACGCTGAGCGGCGGCACCTCAAGCCGCAGGAAGACGATCGGCTGGCGACCGGCGAGCAGCCGGCCGCGATAGCCCTCCTGTACCGCGTGCAGGATGGATCGATCACGAAATGGTCGGCAGCCAACGAAGAAGTGCTGAAGCCGGCCGCTGGGAAGATCATCCTCGGGGCGGCCGACGAGGGCCGTCACCGTCACGTCCCCATCGGTCTCGGTCGCCTCCAACAGCCGGTCGGCAAGCTGCCGTCCGAAGAGGTCGGCAATTCGCTGCCGCCAGCCATCGGTCGCGACAAGCTGGTGAACCCGGCGGTGATTGTGACTCAACGAAAAGCCGATGCCGGGATGGGCCAGGGCCGTCCGCAGAAAGGCCTCGGATGCATGCGACCATTCGGTGGCAGGGGTTCGCAGGAAAGCGCGGCGGGCGGGAATCCTGCCGAACAGCTGGTGTACCTCGACGCTGGTGCCGAGTCCGCACCCCTCCGGGGCCACTCCGTTACTGATGCCACCGTCGACCTCAAGCCGGCAACCGGTGCCGGTTGCCGTCCGGCTGCGGATCACCAGCCGTGAGACTTCGGCGATCGATGCCAGGGCTTCGCCACGGAAGCCGAGCGTCGCGATCTGATCAAGGTCTTCCGCGACCCGCAGTTTGCTGGTGGCGTGCGGCTGAATTGCCAGCGGCAGGTCCTCGGGCTCAATCCCACAGCCATCATCGACAACCCGCACCAGCGTGATCCCACCCTGTTCGATGGTGACATCGATCTGGCGGGGCGCGGCATCGAGTGCATTTTCAAGCAACTCCTTGACCACGCTCGCCGGGCGTTCCACCACCTCACCAGCGGCAATCCGGTTGATGACTGAGGTCGGTAGTGTCTGGATCCGTCCCACGCGTCTCCGTTCTCCGGTTTTGTCCGCAGCCACGTCAAGTGGACAAGGCCATGGAAGGCTTGTCCACGCTACAACCCGCATCGCAGGAGGCGATGCCGTGGCTGCCGGAAACCTCTGGCTTTCCCGCAGCCACGTCAAGTGGACAAGGCCATGGAGGGCTTGTCCACGCTACAACCCGCATCGCAGGAGGCGATGCCGTGGCTGCCGGAAACCTCGGCTTTCCCGCAGCCACGTCAAGTGGACAAGGCCATGGAGGGCTTGTCCACGCTACAACTGATATTCCTTGATCTTCCGGTAGAGGGTCCGCTCACCGATGCCAAGCATTTCGGCGGTCTGCTCCCGATTACCGCCGGTCAGCTTGAGTGTCTCGGCAATGAAGATTCGCTCGATCTCCTCCAGCGGCCGACCGACCAGTGAGGTGATTCCCGTGTCAGCCTGTCCCGCCGGCAGCGGTGGCGTTACGGCCGCCACGTCGGGCTCCAGTTCCGGCGGCAGGTCATCGACATCGAGTGTCTCGTCACAGTCGACCACCACCATGCTCTCAATGACGTTCCGCAGTTGCCGGACGTTACCGGGCCAGGCGAAGCCGGCCAGCTTGAGCCGGGCCGCCCGGGTCATTCCCTTGATCACCTTTTGGTGCCGCTTGGCGAACTGCTTAACAAAGTGCTCGATCAGCAAGGGAATGTCGGCAGACCGTTCCCGCAGGCTGGGAATCTGGATCGTCACCACCTTCAGCCGGTGGTAGAGGTCGCTGCGAAAGCTGCCGGTGGCAATCGCCTCTTCAAGTTCCCGGTTGGTCGCCGACAGAATCCGGACATTCACCTGGAGCGGCTGGTTCGAACCGACCCGGGTGATCTCGCTCGATTCCAGCACCCGCAGCAGCTTGATCTGCGTCGCCATCGGCATGTCACCGACCTCATCGAGAAACAGCGTCCCCCCATCGGCATACTCAAACTTGCCGACCCGGTCGGAAGAGGCATCGGTGAAGGCCCCCTTCACGTGGCCGAAGAGTTCACTCTCGAGGATATTTTCACTGAGGGCGGCGCAGTTGAGGGCAACGAACGGCTTTTTCTTGCGGGGACTGTTCTGATGGATTGCCTGGGCGACCAGTTCCTTGCCGGTGCCGGTCGCTCCCTGGATCAGCACGGTGACGTCGGTCGGGGCGATCCGTTTGAGCCGCTCGATGACCGCGAGCATTTGGGGGCTTGAGCCGATCACCCCCTCGAAACCAAATCGCTCATCGAGCCGGCGATTCAGTTCGAGATTCTGCAGCCGCAGCCGGATGCCGGCCGATGCCTTCTCAACCGCGGCTCGCAGGTGGGCCAGATCGAGTGGTTTCTGCAGATAGGTGAAGGCTCCCTGCTGCATCGCCTCGACGGCCGAGGGAATCGTGCCGTGGCCGGTGACCACAATCACCTCGGTCTCGGCCGCAGCCTCCTTGGCGACTCGGAGAATTTCGAGTCCCCCGATGTCGTTCATCATCAGATCGGTGACCACAACGTCAAACGGCTCAGCCGCCAGTCGCTTGGCCCCCTCATTCCCCCCGCCGGCGACCGCCACGTCATAGCCGAGGCGATCGAGACCCTCACCCATCGACCGGGCGTGAACGATGTCGTTGTCGACGACCAGCACCCGGACCGGCCGGGGCATGCCCTCGAGCGGCTTCTTGGCAGCAGCTGGCGGGGTTGACGGCATCGTTGCTCCTGCGGAGGAGGACACAGCAAAAGGCTGATCGGGGCTGGTCAGCCAGGTTCCGAACCGGTCGGGAGCCGGGGGGGCGCCGGTAGCCAGATGGCCACTTTGGTTCCCCGGCCGGGGGCGCTTTCGACATCGATCGTGCCACCGTGGGCTTCGACAATTTTCCGGGCGGTCGGCAGGCCGAGGCCCGAACCACCCTGCTTGGTCGAGTAGAAGGCCTCGAACACCCGGGCGAGGGTCTCCGGCCCCATGCCCGGCCCGGTGTCGATCAGCTCGATCAATACTCCAAGACCGGACGAGCGGGTGCGGACCATGAGTTGGCCACCGGCATCCATCGCCTGCGTGGCATTGATCAACAGGTTGAGGATCGCCGATCGAAATGTCTCGCGATCGATCCGAACCGCCGGCAGCTCGGGGTCGAGGTACCGCACCAGTTCGACCCCCGCATCGTCAGCCCGAGGCTGAAAGAAGTCGAGCAGCTGCTCAATCTCGGCATTGAGATTACCAGGCTCCGGATCGATTCCCTCCTGACGAGAGAAATCGAGAAAGTCGTCGAGCAGCTTCTGGAGCCGATCACATTCCTGCCGGACCAGGTCGATTTTCGCCCTGGCCCGGCGGGTCATCTGGTTGGCCGACCCCGACTCGGTGATCGCCTCGACATCTTCCGCGAGCAGTTCCATGTTGAGCCGGATGCTCGACAGGGGGTTGCGGATCTCATGGGCCAGCTCACTGACGAGCTTCACGAGTTCCGAGTAGGTGTCGCTGTCGGTCGAAGGTCGATCGGTAAGCACCGCTGGGTCAGCCATGATTGGCATACTCGGCTATTCGGCGGCCGGTTCCGGCTCGGGAGCAACCTCCTCCATGGCGGCCCGCCGGCTCAGCTTCACCCGGTCCTGCTCGTCCACGGCGATCACCTTCACCCGCATCATGTCGCCCACCCGGCAGACATCGCCGACATTGCCGACGTACTCGGTGGAAAGCTCGCTGATGTGGCAGAGGCCATCCTTGCCCGGGACCAGTTCGACAAAGGCACCGAAGTCTTTTACGCTCGTGACCTTGCCTTCGTAGATTCGGCCGATCTGAATCGATGCAGTGAGGGCCTCCACCTTGGCGAGGGCAGCGGCTGCCCCCTCGGCATCGTGGCTGGCAACCGTCACGGTGCCATCGTCCTCAACCTCGATGTTCGCGCCGGTCGACTCCTGGATGGCCCGGATCGTCTTGCCACCAGGACCGATCAGCAGGCCGATCTTCTCGGGGTTGATATGGGTCCGGATCAGCCGTGGTGCCCAGGCCGAGGGTTCTTCCCGGGGCCGGCGAATGGCTGAGAGCATCGACCGCAGAATCTCGAGCCGGGCCTCACGGGACTGGGCCAGTGTCGCCTTGATGATCGCCGGCGAGATGCCGTTGATCTTGAGGTCGAGCTGGATCCCGGTGATGCCATTTTGTGAACCCGAAATCTTGAAGTCCATGTCACCGTAGTGGTCTTCGTCCCCGATGATGTCGGTTAGCAGTGTCCATTCGTCCTCCGACTGCTTCACGAGACCGACCGATATGCCTGCCACCGGATTGGTGATCGGCACACCGGCCGCCATCAGCCCGAGGGTCGCGCCACAGACCGACGCCATCGAACTCGATCCGTTTGATTCGAGAATGTCCGAAATGACACGAATCGTGTAGGGGAACTCGTCCGGATCGGGCAGCACTGGCTTCACGCTCCGCTCGGCGAGTGCCCCGTGACCGATTTCCCGCCGGCCCGGCCCGCGGATCGGCCGCACTTCGCCCACCGAGTACGAGGGGAAGTAGTAGTCGAGCATGAACTTCTTGGAATACTCGTCGATCAGGCCGTCGACCCGCTGCTCATCCTTACCGGTCCCCAGCGTGATCGTGACCAGTGCCTGGGTCTCACCCCTCTGAAACAGTGCCGATCCGTGAACCCGCGGCAGGATGTCCACGGCACACTCGATCGGCCGCAACGACTTGGAGTCGCGGCCATCGGGCCTGGTGCCAGCCAGAATGAGTTCGCGCACGGCCTGCTCTTCAAGGGCATGCCAGACATGCGCGAAGTCGGCCTCGTTGACCGCCTCGGCGGTGGCCGGATCGGCCGCCAGCACCTCGGCCTTGGCCCGCTCCTTCACGGCCTTAACCGCTTCAGCCCGATCCTGTTTCCCCGGCACCGCCTCGGCCGCCTTGAGGTCGGCATAATAGGCGGTTGTCAGCCGCTGCCGCAGCGGCCCATAGTCGGGCAGTTCGTAGTGCTTCTTGGGCTTGCCGGCCTTGGCCACCAGTTCGTCCTGCATCTCGCAGATGATGACGATGATGCGATGGGCCTCTTCCAGGGCCTCGAGCATCCGGTCTTCCGGCATCTCGCGGGCAAAGCCCTCGATCATCAGAATCGCCGTTTTGCTACCCGAGACAACCAGGTCGAGGTCGCTCTCCTCAAGCTGATCCTGCGTCGGGAAGGGGACGAACTGGCCATCGATCTGAGCCAGCCGGACACTGCCAAGGGGGCCTTCGAAGGGCAGGGGCGAAATCGACAGAGCCGCCGAGGCGCCGATCATCGCCAGCACATCGGCATCGTTCTGCCGGTCGCTGGAAAGCGTCTGCGCCTGGACCTGCACCTCGTCATGGAAGCCCTCGGGAAACAGCGGCCGGATCGGGCGGTCGATGAGCCGGCTGGTGAGGGTCTCCTTCATGGTTGGCCGCCCCTCTCGCTTGAGGAAGCCGCCCGGAAACTTGCCAGCGGCTGCCGTTCGCTCGCGGTAGTCGCAGGTGAGTGGAAAAAAGTCGATTCCGGCGCGGGGGGCACCGGTGGCTGTTGCCACCAGCACGGTCGTCTCACCGTAGGCCACCAGCACACTGCCGGCGGCCTGCTTGGCCAGCAGGCCGGTTTCGATGCTCAGGGTTCCCTGACCAATATTTCGTTCAATGCGATGCTTCACAGTTTTCTCTTCCTTCCTTCAAACCTTCAAAACAACAATTTTTTGTCCCGCATCCCAGACCGTTCCGACCGGGCCCCGATGGCCCCGGTCGCGTCCCGGCGATGCCTCGCTTCAGCGCCACACTGATGTTCGCATCATCATCCAGCGGCCCGCCGACCGGCAATGCCGGCCCATTCGGAACACGCGGAAGTCGGTGGCAACCGCCACGCTGAAAGATAGAACCCCGTCGGGTCTGCAAACCGCAGGCCGACGAGTGCCGGATTGGTCCGGCACTTCGCCCATCGGATTGACGATGCTGTCGATCGCCAACCGATGTAAAGCTGCGAGGCAGACGCTCACGAACCCAATCGGCAGCACCGATCGGCGGTCACTTGCGAATCCCGAGGCTGCGGATGATGTCGAGGTACCGCTGGGGCGCGACCCGCTTCAGATAGTCAAGCAGCCGCCGTCGCCGGCTCACCATCATCAACAGTCCGCGACGGCTCGCAAAGTCTTTGGCGTGCTTCTTGAAATGTTCGGTCAGGTGAGTGATCCGGGCAGTGAGCAGAGCGATCTGCACTTCGGCAGAGCCCGTATCTTCCTGTCCCCGCCGGTGGGCGCCGATCAACTCCTGTTTGCGTTCCTTGGTCAACGACATCAGTTCGCTCGCCCTCCGCAGGCGACCAGTAGGTGTTTCATCTTTCAGTGTGAATCGCAGAGTGTAGCGGTCGGCGGGCTTTTTGCAACCGGCCGTCCTTTTCACCGTTCGCGGCGGCCGACGCCGTGCGGCTTGTGGACAACATTCCAGGCCAGCCCCAGCCGCTCCAAACCCAGAATGACCCAATAGGTGATATCGATTTCCCACCATTTGTGACCGTGGGCGGCCATCCGCTGGAAAGCGTGGTGGTTGTTGTGCCAGCCCTCACCGAAGGCGAGCAGGCCTACCCACCAGAGGTTCCGGGAATCGTCAGTCGTTTCGTAGTTCCGGTAGCCCCAGATATGGGTGGCCGAGTTCACCAACCAGGTGACGTGAAACACGATCACCATTCGCACCGCCAGCCCCCAGAGCAGCCAGGAGATGCCAACCTCAGGGCCGTAGGCGGCCCAGCCGGCCGCCAGCAGCCCGCCGCCAATCAAAAAGTGCCAGAGCAGAAAGGTGCGGTGAAAGAACATCGCCCCTGAGTCACGGGCCAGATCGGGTGCCCAGCGTTTGACATGAGCAGCGACCTCTTCGGCCGAATGCTTGGGGAACAGCCAGAGCATGTGACTCCAGAGCCCGCCATCTCGGGGGCTGTGCGGATCCCCTTCCTGATCGCTGAAGGCATGGTGCTTGCGGTGATTGGCCACCCAGACAACGGCCGATCCCTCACCCGAAATACCACCCACAAAAGCGAAAAACCACCGCATTGGCGTCGAGGTGACAAAGCTGCCGTGCGTGAGCAGGCGGTGATAGCCCAGGGTGACGCCCAGGCAGCCGGTCACCCAGTAGAGCACCAAACAGATTGCCAGCCCGGACCAGGTGAAATAGAGCGGCGCAAACAGGGCTGCAGCGTGAATCCCACCGATCCAGATGAGCGTCGGCCAGTCGATCCCTTCGGTGCCCTTGCCGACTCCGTCGGCACGAGGCTCAGCAGCGGAGACCACCGCCCCATCAGCGACGGCGGCCACCCCGATTTCTTCAGGAGCGTGCACCGCTGAGCGACCAAACTGACAGTCATCGGCGTTCAGGTCGATGCCGCCCCGGGAAGGAGCCGGCGGCGGAGACAGCGTGCTGGGTGTCATCAGTTTTCACCTCGGAGGGCAGTAAGATTCGGAAACCGGCCCCTGGGACCATAGCCAAGATTGTCGTTTTTCCAACCGCAGGTCCTAGCAGAAGAGGTCGGCGGCAGGTCGCCACAATGTCAAAACTGCGTCAAGAAGCAGGTCGACAGCCCGGTGCAAACGTCTCCAGGGGCGACAGTGTGGAAAGCCGCGGTCTGCTGAGGATCGCCCTCGAGCCAATCCCACAGCGGCGGGAAAAACCGGGGAGTATACCGCTTTCTTCGCAGGCCATTCAGCGGCTGGCCTGCGGCAGCGGGAGCACCGATAGCAGCCAGGCCGAAACGGGGGTGCCAGGCACCGCGGCGGCCCGGGTTCCTGACAGCAGCCAGGCCAGGCGGTCCAGCGTTACAGCAGTTTGTGGCTCGAAAACCAGCGGTAAGCCCTGTGATTCGACCAGGCAGCCGTTCCGTTGTGGCTCGGCGTGGAGGCGGGCTCCGTTCCCGTCAAGATCGAGCCGGAGGGCGAGCCGCTCGAATTCCCGTGGCTCGGCGGCAGTTCGTTCCAGAGCCGCCGGAGCAGCCCGGCAGCCGACGATGCTGATCAGACCATCCAGCCATTCCTGGGCCAGCATCCCCCGCGGCGCCGTCAGCGTGAGGTCGGCCGCCGTCACCCGGCTATCGGCCCAGATCAGACTGCCGACGTCGAGCGTCGCGACCCCGTCGGCCCGGTGAGGCAGCGACGCCGTGACCGCTGCCAGGTCGGCACCGGCCACTCGGCCGCTCGCCTCCCCGGCCCAACTGCCGGCGGTCGCAGCCGCCTGCATGGCACCTGAGATTGTCGCCCCTTTGCCCAGCCGCCAGCCCTCCAGTGGTGACTGCTCAAGGACAGCGATGAGAACTGCCGCCGGCACCGGCTCGGTCAGGGTGGCGTCGACTTCCCAGCGGCTCTGGCCCTGCGGCAGCGACGGCTCGAGGGTACGGACAATACGAATTTCATCGGCGGCCCGGGTTGGCGAGACAATCCGCACCGCGCGGCCCTTGCCGGCGGCAACACACTCCAACCGGACTGGCCGAGCCGAGGGTTCATCACCAGCATCTGTCTCCCACGACAGGTCATCGATTTCGATGACCGCGTTGCGGGCAAACCGAGCCGGTTCAGTCAGCCAGCGGTTGCCCAGCCTGGCCACCAGCCGCATGAGCGCGGGGCGACAGTCACAGCGATCGAGCCGGAGCCGCACCTCCGTGGGCGTCGACTCAACCTCAACCTGCCCCAACGGCATACCTTCCAGCCGCACCCCGGTCAGCCGGAGACAGCCGGGCCGCGGGTGGCCAACGCCCGCAAGCGTCACCTCCGTGCCGAACAGCCGCGTAGCCGCCGCCGCCGCTGCCTGCCGATGGGCGACCGAATGCCGCCGCACGGCCCAGACCCCGAGACCAATCGTCGGGACCAGGCAGAGCAGCACAAAGCCGACCCGAATTCGCCAGAGCCGCGCCGCTGACTGCTCGATGAACATCCCTGCTCACTCCCGTGCTTTTCATTCTCATCCGGTCACCGAACGCTCCGCATCCGATGGTTCCGACTGCTCACCTGCGGGTCGACGGCGTTTGTCCCGGCAACCGCCGTCAGCGGCCCGGCAGTCCCGACGCGGGACAGGGCCCCGGCGACGCATGCTCAGCGACTAGTCGCCAACTCACCGAACAGCCTCCAGCGGGCCTGCATCTCCTCCACGCTGTCACCTCCGAATTTATCGACCAGAGCCGCCGCCAGCGTGAACGCCACCACATTTTCGATGATCACGCTGCAGGCACTGACGGCACAGACATCGCTGCGTTCGTAGGCGGCGGCTTCCGGCTGCTTCGTGGTCAGATTGATCGAGGCAAGTGGCTTCCGCAGGGTGCTGATCGGCTTCATGGCAGCCCGCACCACGAGTGGCTGGCCGTTGGTGATGCCGGCCTCAAGGCCGCCGGCATTATTCGTGGGCCGCACAAAACCGAGCGTTGGCCCAGCCTGCTGATCGGGCTCGTAATGGATGGGGTCGTGCACCTCCGACCCGCGGCGGCGGGCAGTTTCAAAGCCCATGCCGATTTCAACACCCTTGATCGCCTGAACCGCCATCACCGCCTGGGCCAGCTGGCCATCAAGCTTCCGGTCCCACTGGGCATGGGTTCCGAGGCCAATTGGCAGCCCCTCCACACGGACCTCGACGATGCCGCCAAGCGTGTCGCCCTCCTTGCCGATTCGATCAATCAGTTCGGTCACCTCACCATCCCGCTCCGGGTGCAGTGAATAAATTGCGCTTTCGTCGCGGAGCCGACGGAGGTCCGGCAGGCTGCCGGTCCGGTCTCCCAACACGACGCCCCCCAACTCGGTCACCCAGCCAGCCACTTCGATCCCGAAGACGGCCAGCAACTGACGCGCCAAGCCACCGGCGGCCACCCGGGCGGCCGTCTCACGGGCACTGGCCCGCTCAAGCACGGCCCGTACCCCGCCAAGATGTTTGATCGCTCCCGGAAGGTCGGCATGCCCCGGCCGAGGACGCTCAATGTCCTCCAGTTTCTCGAGCTTCGCGTCACGATTGATCACCTGGAGCGTCAGCGGGCTGCCAAGTGTCCTGCCCTGCCAAAGCCCAGACAAAAAGGTCACCGTATCGGTCTCGATCCGCTGTCGGCCGCCCCGGCCATAGCCCCCTTGCCGCCGCTGCAGTTCAGCGTCGATCAGGCCAGTATCGACAGGGAGGCCGGCCGGAAAACCGTCGACCAGTGCAGTGAGTGCGGGCCCATGAGATTCACCAGCAGTCCAGTAACGCAGCATCGGCAAACCAGGCTCACAAAGGGTGGGGGAACGCGGCAGAACAGCGGAGTGTCAGCCGACAAAGCGGCCACTCCTATTCGGTGGCAGTTTAGCAGCCTGTGAATAAAGTTCCCCGCCGCGTGCATGCAGCGGCAGCGACCCCCGAAAACCCTCGGCGTTTTCGGGGGTCGCCTGAGTGAGCTGTTGAGCGGCTGCATTGGCGGGTAGGGGCCATGGCTGGCATTTTCCGCCGCCAGCAGGGGGCGGTCGGCCGACTGCTCCCTCGGCCGGATCCGCCGACCGGTCAGCCTCTGATTCCCTCCGGCAGGCCGCCGGTGAGCTGCCGACAGACCTCAAGGTATTTCTCGCGGGTGCGGGCGACGATTTCCGGGGGCAGGGGAGGGGGCGGGCTTGACCGGTCCCACTGGCAGCTGGCGAGGTAATCGCGAACAAACTGCTTGTCGAACGAGTCGGGCACCCGGCCCAGGCCGGCGGTCGCAGCCGGCCAGAAGCGAGAACTGTCCGGGGTGAGCACCTCGTCGACCAGCAGCAGCTGGCCGGCGGTGTCGTAGCCCCACTCAAACTTTGTGTCGGCCAGCACGATTCCCCGCTCGGCGGCACAGGCGGCAGCAGCCTTATAAACCGCCAGACTGCGGCTGCGGAGCAGCTCCGCGGGCGGACCGAGGGCGTTGACCATTTCGGTAAACGCCACATTTTCGTCGTGTCCCTCGGTCGCCTTGGTTGCCGGTGTGAAAATCGGCTCGGGCAGCCGGCCACCCGGCTCGATCCCCGGCGGCAGCGGCAGCCCGCAGACCGTGCCCTGCTGCTGATATTCACTCAACCCTGAGCCAGCCAACCAGCCCCGCACCACACACTCAAAGGGCACCACCTGGGCG
This sequence comes from uncultured Pirellulales bacterium, assembly GCA_965662195.1. Taxonomy (GTDB): domain Bacteria; phylum Planctomycetota; class Planctomycetia; order Pirellulales; family UBA1268; genus UBA1268. The sequence goes on along the minus strand of CBFIHA010000005.1, from coordinate 61,970 downwards.
GCGGTCACCAGCATCGACCGTCCCCGTAGCGGCTCGCGGTCAATTTCCGACGGAAGCCCCATCGCATCGACATCGGTGGTGAGCAGATGGTGCGGCACCGGCTCGGGCAGTCGGCTCAGCCAGTCGAACCAGAAGGCCGACACGGCGGTCAGCACCTTGCCCTTGTCGGGAATCGGCGTCGGCAGCACCCAGTCAAACGCACTGATGCGGTCGGTGCTGATGATCAGTAACCGCGGGCCCTCGGCCCCTTCCAGCCGGTAGCAGTCACGCACCTTGCCCCGGATGGCCGGACCGAGCGGCAAATCTGTGCTGATAACGGGGCTGATCGTGCTTGGCAGCATGGTGATGTCGGGGGATCCTCGGGCGGCTGGTACTGCAGTGATGACGCAAAACGTATCACAAACAGTTCGGCGGAAATGAACTGGCACACCGGGTAACCGGAATTGCTGGTTCAGCAGAAATCCCGTGACATCTGGGGCAGACCGGCGACCAGTGGCTCACATTCGGCCTGGCCAGGAGACGATTCGGCCGGGGTCTGACAGGCGGTCAGCCGCGTTGCCAGCAGATGCACTACCGCCCCGCGCCGCTGCACCCGCCCTTCCACTAGCAGAGCCGCTGCCCGGCGATCCTGCGGTCCGCACTGCTGCCAGACCGCCGTTCGCACCACGACATTGGCCACCCCGCTCTCGTCCTCGATCGACAGAAAGATCGTGCCCTTCGCGGTGGCCGGCCGCTGCCGTGAAAGCACCACCCCGGCGACTTTGACCCGTCGGCCCTCGGGCAGAGCCGTAGCGACGGCCGCTGTGACCACGCCCTCCCGGGCCAGCTGACGACGGGCAAACTGCAGTGGGTGGGCCGTCAGCGACAGCCCTGCTGTGCGATAGTCGGCAATCACCTCCTGCAGCGGAGTAGCCGGTGGCAGGCCAGGCTCTGCAGCTGTCGCACCAGGCTCAGCTGGCAGCAGCCCACCGTCCACCGCCTCAAACAGTGGCATGCTGCCCGGCTCGGGCTGCCGCTGCATTGCCCGCCAGACCGCCTGCCGTCGGTCGGCAGCCAGGCTCTTCAGGGCTCCGGCTCGGGCCAGATGCAGCAGCTCATCACGGTCGAGCCGGCACCGCCGCGAAAGATCATCGACACTGGCAAACGGTCCGGCCCGCCGGACCTGCTCAATCCGCCGGCCGGCCGTTTCGCCCAGTCCATGCACCTGCTCCAGCCCCAGCCGGATCGCCGGTTGCGAGATGTCGGCCTCATCCCCCTTTCCGTCAACTTCCAGCGTTGCCTGCCAGCCACTGGCCTGTACGCAGACCGGCAGGACGACCACCCCATGCTCCCGCGCATCTCGCACCAGTTGGGCGGGGGCATAGAAACCCATCGGCTGGCTGCCGAGCAGGGCCGCCGTGAATGCGGCCGGATGGTGCCGCTTCAGCCAGGCCGACACATAGACCAGCAGGGCGAAGCTGGCGGCATGCGACTCGGGAAAGCCATATTCGCCAAAGCCCCTCAGCTGCTGGAAGACCTGCTCGGCAAAGGTCCGCGAAAGCCCACGGGACAGCATGCCGTCGACCAGCCGGCGGTGAAACTCGTCGATCACACCCGGACGTCGCCAGGCTCCCATCGCCCGGCGCAGCTGATCTGCCTCCCCCGGGGTGAAGCCGGCCGCCACCACCGCCAGTCGCATCGCCTGCTCCTGGAACAGCGGCACCCCGAGCGTCTTCTCCAGCACCTCCCGGATCGCCCGGTTGGGATAGTGCACCGGCTCATCCCCCTGCCGCCGCCGCAGGTAGGGGTGAACCATGTCCCCCTGAATCGGCCCCGGCCGCACGATCGCCACTTCGATCACCAGGTCATAGAAGCAGGCCGGCTTCAGCCGGGGCAGCATGGTCCGCTGGGCCCGGCTCTCGATCTGGAACACCCCGACGGTGTCGGCCCGCGACACCATCTCATAGACGGCCGGATCCTCTGCCGGCACGGTGGCCAGCGTCAGCTGGGGGCCACCGGCCTGTTCCACCAGGTCGAAGGCCCGCCGGATTGCCGTCAGCATGCCGAGCGCCAGACAGTCCACCTTCAACATGCCAAGTTCGTCGAGGTCGTTCTTATCCCACTGGATGACGGTCCGGCCAGTCATGGTGGCCGGCTGAATCGGCACCAGCTCGCAGAGGTCGCCTCGGGTCATCACCATGCCCCCGACATGCTGGCCAAGATGCCTGGGAAAGCTGACCAGCTGACCAGCCAGGGTCACCAACCGGCTGCCGGCCTCACTGGCCGGGTCGAGCCCCGCCTCGGCCAGCCGGCCGGGCAGATGCTCAAGCGTGTCCCCTGCATCGAGCACCCGGGCCAGTCGCTCAACCCGGTCGAGGGAAAAGCCGAGCACCTTGGCCAGATCCCGAACAGCCGACCGCAGCCGATAGCAGATCACCTCGGCGGTCATGGCCGCCCGCATGCGGCCATAGGTGTCATAGAGATACTGCAGCACTTCCTCCCGCCGATGATGCTCAAAATCGATGTCGATATCGGGGGCCTCCTGCCGTTCCCGGCTGACAAATCGCTCAAACAGCACACTCATCCGGGCAGGATCGACCGAGGTGATACCCAGGCAGTAGCAGATGGCCGAGTTGGCCGCCGACCCACGCCCCTGGCAGAGAATGCCTCGCCGGCGGGCGAATCGCACCAGGTCAAAGACCGTGAGGAAGTAGGCCTCATAGCCCAGCTCCGTGACAAGCGCCAGCTCATGCTCGAGAAGGTCAGCCACCTTCATTGGTATCCCGTTGGGATACCGTTGGCGGGCCCCCTTCCAGCTCAACTCGGCCAGGTATGCCCCCGGCGTCCGGCCGGCCGGCACACTGGCATCGGGATATTCATAGCGGAGTTCATCGAGTGAGAAATGGCAGCGGTCGGCCACCTCAAGCGTGCGGGCCACTGCCCCCGGCAGGCCGGCAAAGCGGTCATCGATCCGCTCGGGCTCCTGCAGATGCCGCTCACCGTTGGCCAGCAGCCGGGCCCGCACCGCCTCGACCGTACCGCCGTGTCGCACCGCAGCCAGGGCGTCATGAAGCGGCTGCCGGCTGCGGTCGTGGTAGCGGACATCACCTGCCGCCACCAATGGCAGCCGGGTGCAGTGGCCGAGCCGGGCAAAGGCCGCCAGCCGCTCGTGGTCGTCTCCTTCACGGGCCACCTCAGCCAGGCCGTAGAGCCTGTCGCCCAGCCGTTCCTGCCAGGCTCGAATGGCCGTGACCGCCGGCTCGTCCGTGGCGGGCAGCCGGGCCAGTGGCAGCCCGGCCAGGAGCCCTTCAGCATGAGCGGCAACCTCATCGGCGGTCAGCCGGCAGCCGGTATCGTCACCGCCGGACCATGCCGTCGGCTGGTTCTCATATCCCTGCCGTGGCGGCTCGTGCTTCATCAGCCCGGCTGTCAGCAGCCGGCAGAGATTGGCATAGCCGGTAGCATTGGCGACCCACAGTACCAGCGGCACCGCATCGACCGGCTCGACCACCGCCCCGACAATCAGCTTGATGCCCGCCTCCTTGGCAGCGGCATGGGCCCGCACGATCCCCGACAGGCTGGCCCGGTCGGTGATGGCCACTGCGGCGTAGCCGAGTGCCGCCGCCCGGGCCACCAGCTCCTCCGGATGCGAACCGCCCTGGAGGAAGGAAAAATTGCTGGTGCAGTGCAGCTCGGCATAGCCGCCGCAGTCATTCACTGGCTGGGCCATCTCGATCACCTCTTCAGCTTTCAGCCGAACGTCCCGTGCAAAAACCAGGTCTGTTGCCGTAGGCCACGGAACAGCCAGAAGCGACCGCCGCCACCGGTCTCGACGATGTAATAGTCCCGCCGCACCGTCGGCCCCCGCCACCAGGCCGTTTCGATCCGTTCTGGCCCACGGACCCGGGCCACGTCATGCAGCCGCCCTCGCCAGCGGAATCGCACCGGTGGCCCCTCAGGCGCGACCGCCAGCACCTCCAGCGGCTGCGGCCGGGGCAGGATGAAGGTTGGCCGGCACGAGCCGCCAGCCGAAGCAGCTCCTGCTGCCCCCGCCTTGCCGGCCCGGCCACCGGCTATCCGGGCCGGAGGCAAACCGGCGACCCCCGCAACCGGCACCGCTGCCCAGGCCACCTCGGGTTGGGCATCGGCCAACAGCCGCGGCTCGACCACCGCCGCCCGGCCGAGTCGGCTGGCCAGCCGATCGAGCAGGCCGGCTACCTGTGGCCCTGCCTGAACCGCTGCTGCTGAATCGGGGGTGTCGAACAGCAGCTGTTGCCGACAGGGCAGGGGGGCGGCCGACACCACCTCGACCGTCACACCGGCGAGCTCGCGCGGCAGCCGGGTGCGGCTCAGCCGCAGTATGATCAGTTCAACCAGATGTGCCGCTGACGCTGCCGGCCGAAACAGCCCGACGTCGATCACCGTCGGTGGCCGGCTGCCTCCACCATTCAGCCGCACCTGCAGGCCGGTGACTCCTTTGCCCATAACAGCCAGGGGCCCCAAACAGGCCCTGACAAGCCGGTCGCATAATGCCGGCAGATCGTCACTGGTAAGGTCACAGCTGAGCACCGGCAGATCAAAGGCATAGCTGGAGGTGGGCAGTGGATCACCATCCGGAGGCTGCAACGGCTCAGCCGCCTCGCCCAGAAATGCTGCCAGCCGCAACGTCACCAGCCGGTCGAACCGCTGCCGCAGGCTCGCCCGCGACAGCTGCAGCAGGTGGCCGATCGACTCAACCCCCACCTCGATCAGAGCCGCGGTCACCCCGGCAGGCAGTCGCAATGCCGTCAGTGGCAGCCCGGCAAGCAGCTGCCGCTGCTGCCCCGGCGGCACCACCACCCACCGCTGCTGACGGTTCAGCCAGTGCCCCTGCCGCCGCACCGGCTGCTGAATGCATGCCGCAGCCACCGCAGCGGTGTGCCGAGCCGCTGCCCACGAAGCAGCCGGGGTGTCGGCGATGGCAACCCGGGCGTGCAGCCCCCGGGCAGCCAGGGTCCAGGCCGCCGTCCGGGCGAGTCCCGGCTCGCCACCAAAAAAATGGGCCGTGCCAGTCACATCAAGCTGCAGGCAGTCACTCGCGGCAGTGTCCACCTCCGAAGCCGCCAGCCTGCCTGCTGCACCACCAAGCGGGGACGGCCCGACCGCCACCACCGGCGCAAACCGGCGGGACCAGCGGGCCAGTGTTTCGAGTGCCTGCCGATCGCCAACGGCGTCCTCGTCGGCGACATGGGCCGTCCGACAGGACCGCGATCCGTAAGCCGACGCTAGCACCGCCATCGCCTCGGCCAGCGACATGCCCGGCTCGATGACTGGCCGCCGACCAGCAGGCCTTGCCGGCGGCATGGCCCAGGCCCACGCGGCAACCGTCAGCAGGCCACGATGATTCCGCCGACAGACGAAGACCGGCTGCGGCCTGAGACCCGGCTGCTCCACCAGGATCCGCTGCACCGGCCAACGCGGTAGCCAGATAGTCATGATGCGCGGCATGCCAGCCCCTTCCAGTTGGATTGTCTGCTCCAGTTGGGCTGCGACGACGTGCCGGCGGGACAGGGGCATTCTCGGCCACTCGTCAGGTCGAGCAGACATTCAGTGGCCGGCTCCGCCACCGCGGTCGCGGCCTCCCAGCCACCACCGACCCGCACCAGCCGATAGGCCCGCACGTCGATCCAACTGGAAGGGCTAACGGTCCCTGGAAAAAGTCCTCCATGGCCCTTGCCCGCGTATGCGGGCGAACAACAGTCCACTTGAGCAACACCCGGAAAACCTGCCAATTTTTGAGGTTGCTGGTCGCCGCATCCTGCGGCAGCCGACTTTATCCACCGCCTGCCAGCCGAATCGTTCGCAAGCTCGGCCGGACCGGCAGGCTGCACCTGCACGCGAACCTCAGACCAGGTGGGCTGATGCCGCGCCACGGCCGGCCGCACAAACAGCCCCACTACACCGCTGGCCTTTGCGGCGAGTTGCCAGCGTCGCTGCGGCGTTGCTGCAACCTGCTGCGGCCAGCCGACCACCGCCGCCACCCCGGGGCATCGCAACGCCTGGTCAATCGCCCACATCTCGTCTGCTTCACTGTCCGGCCGGATGACATAAAGCCGTCGATCCGCACGGGTACCATCATGCTCTCGTCGGTGGTTTCGCCGTGATGCCACGGCACCGGCCACCCGCCGCTGCCGTCGATTGGCTGCCGCCTCGCCGTGCCGGGCCGTCTGCTCGGCCGATACCAGCCAGGGCAGTACCGCCGGCGGGTAAAACCGGCCGCCCCGGTCAACAACCACGATGGGTCGGCTCGCCGGCAGGCTGTCGGCGGCTTGCAGCCTGACGGCAACCGCCAGGGCAAAGGCAGCCGCACCGGCAGCCATTTCGATGCCCGATTCGGCAGCGGGTTCCAGCCAGTCGATGAGACTGCCCAGCCGAATCCCTCCGTGAGGTAAGAGCCGGTCAAGTGATGGCAGCCCGCTGCTGATGATGGTCCGCCCCAGAGCCGCCACCGCAGCCGGGGCAGCCTGCCCGCCGTTCGCCTGGCGGCAGAGCCGCTCAAGCGACCGGACACGGTCGTGCAGCTGATGGGGACCGGACCGAAAACTGGGAGTGGCGATAACGGATGACATGGCAATCGGTCAGCCCGCAAGAGAGAGTGTGTTTCCGTACAGTAGTGTTCGGAAAACCACCTGTCAAGTCGCCAGCCAATTCAGCGGAGGCTGCTATGCTCAACTTTTTGTTTTTCCCCCACCGTCAGCGATCACAGCCCATGCCCCCATCCGCCACCGCCCCGCCCGCATTCGCCGCAGCGGCCCCGTTAGCAGACTGTGGAGATCGTCTGCCGCCGCAGGATGCGGCGACTGGCAACCCCGAAAACCCTTGGCGTCTTCGGGTATTGCCCAAGTGGACTGTTGTTCGCCCGCATGCGCGGGCAAGGGCCATGGAGGGCTTTTTCCACGGACAGCTAGCCCGCCGCCTTGCAGCCGCGGCGATCTTGATCGCCCCCTGGTCAGCAGAGGCCGCCGACTTTGACAGCTTTCAGCAGCACGAATCCCCCGCCGTGGCTGAGGCCCTGGCCCTCTCGCCGAAACAGTACCGGCAAATCGAACCCTCGCTCTACCATCTGGTCCAACAGTACGCCGACCAGTTGGCCGACCTGTCCGCCGAGCAGCGGCAGAATCGCCTAGTCAAACTCGCGGAGTTCATCGAGGCCAGGCGGGCGGCCGTCGCCGCTGTCCCAGTGATCGGACCGGGCCAGTCCTTGATCGGCCTGCTCGACCCCGACCACGGACTCGATCCCCGGGAAATCTCCGCCCTGGCGCAGGCCTACCACTGCACGGCGACAATCTTCAAAAAGACCGAGCCAACGCAGACACTTGCCGAGGTGGGCGATGCCTTCCTCGAAGCCGTGGCGGCCGCGGCCCGCCCCGGCAGTGGCCCGACCACCGTGATCGTGCTGGGGCACGGCCTGCCGGAGGAGATCCAGAGCTATCACATTCCCGTGAACCGGCTGGCTGAGACGCTGGTGACAGCAGCCAAGGCCGGAGCGGAGTCTGTCGATCTTGGCGAACTGACAATCATCTGTGACGACTGTTACAGCGCTGACTTCATGATCAACCTGGGCCGGCAGATGACCCGGCTCTGCCGCGAGCAATCAGTCTCGCTCGAGCGACTACCGACTCTGATCGCCGGCACCAACCGCGACTGCGTCGGCCACGCCGACGTCGGCCTCAAGTTTGTGCCGCACTTCTGGCGGAACGTCATTGAACTGTTCTACATCCGAAAACCCCGACCAGCAGCCATCACACTGGGCGACTTCCTTGAGAAGGTCGACAACATGATGTATGGCTACGGGCGGCGGCCGATCATCCAAGGCTCCAAGGTGGTCGGCTACCGGTTGCTCGACCCCAAGATGGTTCAGGACCCGGTCGTCTTCGTGCCGCTCAACGATGCCGAACTTGCCGACCTACGAAAGCTCCTCGGAATTGATGCCGAGGCTCCCTGCGACCCCTTCCTCGACATTGGCTGATCGGCCACCGGCGTGCAAAGAACGCTTGCCAGCCGCTGCCACTGTTCGGCGACTGGCCGAGCAACGCACCCTGCTGGGCTCTTCGCTGAAAACCCAGTCCCGGGCATCGAGCGGCTCATCTGCCCTCAAACTACGTTCGGCTCAATCGCCAGATCTGCAAACCTGGCTGCTTCGCCGTCCTTGCCCGAGGCCAAGGCGACTCGCTCTCAGGCCCACGGTCGCCTTTTCAGACAGCCTCTAGTTTCCCCCGCCAAACTTCACGGGCCGGTACATCGGCAGGTGCCGGTAGTAAACCTGAAGGGTCAACATGGCAAGGCTCGTCGCATAGATCCGTCCGCCACGATCTCCGTGAGGGACTCCCTGCGGGCTCCAACTGCCCGCCGTCTCGCCCTCCTGTTCCTGATTACTCAAGAGATGTTCCCGCATGCGGTAATTCCAGAGATCAAAATCGTCGCCCTCCAAATGGTGCAACACCTGGGTCGCGTAATAATAGTAGTAAAGATCGCCCACTGTTGAAGCCCGCTCTGGCGGTTGATGCTTCATGAGATACGCCGCCCCGACGGCAAGATTGTTCTCATCCCGTCTCCAGCCGAGGTACTCCCGCGTGAGCAGCCCAGCCGCGGTCAGACTCTGCTTTTCAGGCCGCTCAGGAGCCGTCGGCAGGTAGGTATACCGCGACCCTGGAGCCTCAGGCGGCCCAACCGCACAGGTGTCGATGAACCGTTCGGCCCGCCGCAGGACATCCTGCAGGACGGGAATGCCGGTGAGTTGGGCGCTGCGGATCGCGAGAAAGACCCAGCCCGTGGCCGACATGTCACCAGGCTGGCGAGGGCCGTATCGCCAGCCACCGGCATTGTGCTGGGCACTGAGCAGATACTTGATCGCATACTGTGCGTTGAGCCGAAGCCGGTCATCGCCCGAGATGCCGTAGGCTTCACAAAATACAATCGTCGCCAGAGCATGAGCATACATTCCACCGGGCAACTCACCACTCTGTCCACCCTGCTGCTGAAGTTGGCCGAGAAAGAGCAGGCCACGCTCGACAACAGACTGGTACTGCGCGAGTTCCGGCTGGCCCTCGGGCACCCGATTGTGGGTGATCCCCTCGCTTAGAAAAGGGAGCAAGGCAAGGGCTGTCGCCCCCACGGGATTGGCCTGCGGGCTTGCCGCTTGCCCATCGCCAGCAGCTGCATCCTGCGAACCGTCCAATGCCCAGGAACCGTCGTACCGCTGACAACCTGCCAGCCAATCCAGCCCCTTCATCACGGCATCTTGCGACTCTGGCGTTCCCCCAAAGAAGTCCATCAGGGCTTGTTTACTCGCCAGCGTCAATCGGCCACCGATGGAACCCCGGCGGCGGAGTGGTGCGGACTTTGCGGGATCATTGTTGTAGATTTCTTTGATTGCCTCGCTGTCGATGATCCCCGCCGGCAACTCCTCTTGATCCTCCGCCAGCACCCTCAAGACGAGTGCGTTCGTGGTCTCCATGCCCCCGCCCTTGGCCACCACCTGACTGGATCGCACGCTGGGGCGAGCTGCTGTCGCAACCGAGAATTCAACGGCAACCTCTTTTCCGCCTGCAGCGACTTTCGCCGGGGCAACCGTGACACCATCCGGCAGATTCTCGACAGTGACCTCGAGCGGCCCGTCGTACTTGGAACGCTGCACGGGCAGACTCAGTGTTGCTCGCTCACCCGGATTCACCCCAACAACCCGGAAAGAATCGACCCGGAAGGGAAACCGAACCACCTCAACCGGCACTGCAACCGAGAGTTTCCGCCCAAAGGCCGACGTCGTGAGTGAGATGGTCGTGCTGCAATCGGGAACTTCCTCTGCGGCAGTGACCGTCAGCTTGACCTGCTCTTCGCCACCGACCGCCTCTCCTTTGATGTCTTTCCGGCCCCCGCCAACCGTCAATGGCAGGGTACCGGCAAAGCCGTTTTTCTGCAGGGGTATGTTCACAGCCCCCTTTCCTCCCGGCTGAACCAAGACGGTGGGGGCCTTTCCGAACGCCGGCCGCGTCACCTTCTTCAGGCGAACCTTCAGCGGCTGGGAAGCCTCCAGCCCGCCGACAGAGACCGTCACCGTCGCTTCAGCAACCACTTCTTCGTCACCGGTGTCAGCTGTTGCCTTCAGCAGAATTTCACCATTTGCTGTGTCGGCAGGAATCGGTGCCGCAACGGCAGAAACGCCTTTCGGCAGACCACCGACTTTTACCTCAATCGTTCCTCGGTTCCCGCGACGCTCAATCGAGAGCTTCGTTTTTCCCGCGCCCGCAGGCAGCAGGTCGACGGGCGACAGCGTGCCAAGTTCAATTGGCTCAGGCTGCGGTGGTTCCGGCGGTGCCTCGACAACCGGGGGAGGCGGGGGTTCGCTGCCGCAGCCGGAAAGGAGGCCAAGCAGACAGAGCGTCGCAGCCGCGTGGACAAGCGGTCGCCAACGGAACAGGGGGAAGGCCGCCGGAACAGCCGATGGACGCTCTTTTTGTGGAGTACGCAGCAACATCGATCAACTCCTCGATTGGTTGATGATTGCGGCGTGGCCGTAAAACCTGGCTGGCTCTGGCGCAACCGCGGCATCAACTCGCTGGAAAGCTAGAAAACCTTCTGCGTATCAATTTCGCACCCGCATCTTAAGGGCTCATCCCCGCCTGGGAGGGAGTCTACACCAGCGGTTGAAATTGTCACACATCAGCGAGGTGCGCACCGGGAAGGAGCGGGTGGCTGAGACAAACCGACCCGCCCGGTCGCCGCAGTCAGACGCGGTAGCGGTCGCGGTTCAGGTCTGGTTTGACACCTTCCGGTGTCACATCGCTATCAATGTCAAACCAGTCAGCTTCAAACGAAATCCGTGGCTGCTGCTCGGTGTTGCCCAGCGCGATATTGCTCACCAGGGCGATGACGGCGTCGGCCAACGCCACCTCGGGCTTGCAGCGGGGCTGATTGGCAGGGTCGGGGTTGCGGATGCACCAGGCCCAGTGCTCCATCTCCTCGGTGTAGCCGCGGGACGGGGGGGCGGCATCGCCCGGCGTGGCCGACACCGCTGCCACGGCTCCCGCGCCGCCACTCTCGGTGGTGTCGAGCACGGGGGCGCCGCTCTTGGACTTGCCAACCGTCACCCGCGTGTCACGGGAAGAGCCCGTGTAGAGCATCACGTCCTGCTCTTGCTCGAGGATCAGCGTCCCTTCGGTGCCCATCACCACCTCGCCATAGCCGCCGAAGCCGTTGCCGTTGATGGACGAGTAGGTCACCACGATCTTTTTGTTGGGGTCTTCGTCGTAGCCCGGTGCAGGATATTCGTACATGCAATAGACATGGTCATCGACCTCACGGTCGGCCGGGAAGATGCTGCGATTGCCCAGAGCCGTCACCGTCAGCGGCTTGACCTTCTTCCCCTTGCCGTGCATCGCCGAGATGAAGATGCCGGCAGCATCGAGTTGGTGGCTGCCCAGCTCAGCCATCAGGCCGCCGCCGGTGCGGTTCCAGAGCCGCCAGCGGATCAGCTCCTCCAGCGGCGAACGGGGGGCCCCGTCGGGCAGTGTCATTTCGGTGTAGCCATAGGTGGCGGCATCGACGCCGCTGTCCTCGAGCTGGGCCTCAAGCTGGGCTACCCGCTTGGTCCAGATGTCGATCTCAGCCGGCTTCGACTGTTCCAGCCGCTGCTTCCAACTGGCCAGCTTCTTGACCAGCGACTCATCACCGGGCAGGGGCGGCTTCCAGCTGTCCTTGCCGGGCAGATTGCCGCGATGCCACTGGGCCCGAATTGAATGGACATCGCCGATCAGGCGGGCGTCGCCGATCGTGTGGACGGCGTTGTCGTAGAGCACGCTGTAGTGCCGCTGGTGGCCAGTTGCCAGCAGCTTGCCGGTCACCTTGGCGGTGCGGCCCATCTCCTTGCACTCGTAAATCGAGTGGCCCATCAGTTTCTCGGTCAGCACGTGCTTGCCGGCCCGCATCGCCTTGATGGCCGCCTCAGCGTGCAGGTGCAGCGGCAGGGCGATCACGACCGCCTCGATCTCGTCATCGGCCAGCAGCTCCTCGTAGGCCCCGTAGACCTTTACCTTTTTGCGGGCGGCATCTTCGGTCTTCCAGCCGTATTTCGCCATCAGGCCGGGCCGAACCCGCTGAGCGTTGGGACTGGAGATGTCACCGTGGAATCCGCGGAAGACGTTGTAGGGACGGATATCGGCGATTGCGACGACATTGAGATAGTCGGGATTGTGGGCCCCGATGAGCACGCTGCCCTCATCACCGGTGCCGATGACGCCAACCCGCAGCGGATCACCGACGCTCGCGCCGTAGCCGAAGTAGATCGAGCCCAGCCCGGCCCCGGTCGCCAGGCCGGCGGCAACCGTGCCCGAGAGGAAGTCGCGGCGGGTGATCGCCACGGCGTCGTTGAAGTTTTCTTTGCCGATCGTCTTCTGTTCGGGTGTCAGATTCATCGTGGGCTCTCTCCGGTTCGCAGCAGGGGATCGAATGTGGTTGGTGGCAGGCAGCCAGATCGCTCAGGAAGCATCACGGCGGCAGCCGCTGAATGGACAACAGCCCTTCACCAAGGGCATGAGAAAATAGTCGAGGCCGGTCCAGCCTCCGGTCGGCACCGATGCCAGCACCAGGAGGCCGGCGATCTCGACCCACTGTTCATAGGTCGCCTGGGCAGCCGGCAGCCAGAACGGCTGTGAGGCCACAACCGACAGCAGAAAGCAGATGCCACCCACCGCGTGGAACTTGGTCAGCAGTCCAAGCACGAGGGCGGCCCCAATCGTCACCAGCGCCCAGCTGACGAAGCGGTCGGCCTTCCAGAGCCGGGTTGGTTCAACGGCAGTCGCCGCCAGCCGCCGCTCGCTGGCCGACAGGGGACGATCCCAGGCGATGACAACCTCGCCGCCAATTGCCTCGGCCTGACTCATCCAGCCGGCCGCCTGCGACTCAAGCTCCCGCCGCTTGTCGGCAATCCGCTTGCGGAGGTAGGGCAGATCACGAGCCATCGCCGAAGCCTCCATCTCGGCGAGTCGCTGCCTTTGGCGACGGTACTCGAGTAGGTCATACCGGTCTTCGGCAAGCATTTCGGAGAGCTTCTTGTCGGCCTCGTCGATCGCCGCCTCGGCCGCAGCGGCCGCAGCGGTGTCGGCCGACCAGCCGGAGGCCGCCAGCAGCTCAAGCCGCCGCTGCCAGAGCCGCCGCCAGCCATCCACGACCGATGCCCGCCAGGCGTCCGCTGGCCCCTCGACATCGTCGAGGGCGGTGGCCGAAACGGTGCCGAGGGTCTGTGTCCAATCGCCAACCTCGGGCAGATCGGCGCGGAGGAAATCGGCCAGCGGGCCGACAGCTGCCTTGCGGAAGCCGGTACTCGACCAGGCGGGGTCCCGAAGATGACTCGCCCCCTCGAGGAAGAAGTGCAGACCGATCACTATTCTGAGGAACGTCAGTGCCGCCGCGGCCAACACGGTGGTTCGAGTCCAGTTCATACAATCTCCACTCTGCTGACGGTGCCTCCGCCATCTTAATCCTATGTCGCAACACCGCCGATCAGCACCACACCGGTCCCAGGCGACATGCCCGCGACCGTTTCGCGCCGGCGATCCGACCTTTTTCTCCCACAAAAAATGCGGAAAATCCAGAGTCGGGCGCCGGAGGCCTATTTCGCCAGTCGCCTCAACGGCATAATCAATACTATAGGATCATCAGCGGTCAGGGCTTTCGGCCTTCGGCTCAATTCCGTGATTGAATCCTCGCACCAACTGCTCGCTCCTGCTCACTCCACGCCAGCCGCCCGTGCTCAGCCCGCGTATCGTCCTCTGCTTTCCCGTCGCTGAGCGGCATCTTCGGCAGATTCAGCAGGCCTGCCCGACGGCCGTAATAGTCAACGCCGGTCAGGAACGAATCGCCGACGAGTTGCCAACGGCTGACATCTTCTGCGGCCATGCCAAGGTGCCGGTTCCGTGGGCCGAGACGATCTCAGCCGGCCGGCTGCAGTGGATTCAGTCGTCGGCAGCCGGCCTCGATCACTGCCTGGTGCCCGACGTGGTCGCCTCGGAGGTACTGGTGACCAGTGCCTCTGGCGTGCTGGCCGATCAGGTGGCCGAGCAGGCCATCGCACTGGTGACCGCCTGCACCCGGAGAATCCCCTTGTTTCTCCGGCAGCAGCAGCAGCGAGAATTCATCCGGCGGCCCACCGGCGACCTGACTGGCAGTACCGTGCTGCTCGTCGGCTTTGGTGGCAACGGCCGTCGGCTGGCCGAGGTCCTTGCCCCCTGGAAAACCAGGCTGCTGGCCACCGATTACTTTCCCGACCAGCCCGCCACTGGGCTTGACCACCTAGCCGGCCCTGCTGCCCTCGGCCAGCTCCTGCCCGAGGCTGACGTCGTCATCCTGGCGGCGCCGCTCACCCCACAGACCCGCGAAATGATTGACGCTGAGGCAGTGTCCCGCATGAAATCGGGCAGCATCCTGATCAACGTCGCCCGTGGCGGCCTGGTGGTCGAGGCGGCCGTGGTTGCGGGTCTGGAGTCGGGACACCTCGATTCGGCCGGATTTGACGTTACGCCAGAGGAGCCGCCGGCGGCCGACAGTCCGCTGTGGGATGCCCCCGGGCTGCTGATCACCCCTCATGTGGGAGGCCAGTCTGCCCACCGGATCGACCGAATGACCGACCTGTTCTGCGCGAACCTCGTACGATATTCCCAGGGCCGGCCGCTGATCAATGCGGTCGACAAGCGGCTGGGCTTTCCGTCACCCGACGGCCCGCCGCTTCCGTTCTGAGCCGGTTGACTGGCGCTGACGGCAGACACACACAGGAGCATGGCTGCGGCAATGGACGCGATGGACGGCAGCGATATCACGATGTCGACGACGGTCTTTCAAGAGGGGAGACCGACCATTCCGGCCGGTGGCACGGTCGGGGGCCGCTGCCCGGATGAATTGCTCTCCCGCTACGGTGAAGTCCTCGAAGGCGGCCGACTCAACTGGACCGAGTATCACAAGCTGGGCCGACGGCTCGGCTCCGGTGGGCAAGGCGTCGTCTTTCTGACCACCCGCCGCGGCACCGACGGCTTCACCCTGCCGGTGGCATTGAAAGTTTTCTCACCCGAACGCTACGAGTCGGAGGCTGCCTACGACGAGGCGATGGAGCGGATCGCCCGCGTCTCAGCCAAGGTCGCCCAAATCCAGCAGGACAACCTGCTTGACGTCCAGAACTTTGTCGAACAGCGTCGGATCCGCATCATGGAGATGGAGTGGATCGACGGCTATGACCTGTCCCGGCTGCTGGCCCCGGAACTGCTGGCCCAGACCAGGTCCTGCGTGACCGGAGATCGCTGGGACTATCTCAATCGGGTAATCGTCACGCCGGGACCGCGGCAGTCCCGGCTGAAGCCGGGAGTCGCCATCGCCATCGTGCGGGAGTGTCTGGCGGCGCTCGCGGCGCTTCATCGGGATGGCATTCTGCACGGTGACGTCAAGAGCTCGAACATCATGGTGAAGCGAACCGGCAACGCCAAAATCATCGACATCGGCTCGGCCGTTACCCTGGCAACGCTGCCGGCCAGCCGCACCTGCACCCCCGCCTACGCCGCACCGGAGGTACTCGAGGGTCGGGACCACTCGCCCCGGTCCGATCTGGCGAGCCTCGGCTATGTGCTGATTGAGATGCTCAGCGGCCAGCCGCCGTTCGCCGGGCTCAATTCCTTCCGCGACCTGCTCGAGGCGAAGCGGTCGCTGGCCCACCGGCTGCCACAGATTCTGCCCAGCGAAGTCAGCTGCAACGAGCTGCTGATGAATTTCTGCAGCGGACTCGTTGCCGCCGATCCCAACCGGCGGTTTCCCAGCGCTGAGGACGCCGACCTGATGAAGGAGGGGGCAGCCAGCTTCCATCGCCAACTGATCGTGGGCGGCCTGGCCAGTGAATACGAAAACGAGATTCGAGCCTGGCTGAAGGAACTCGACGGCATCGCCTGACGGGCTGCCGAACTTCTGTGGTGCTGCAGGATGCGGTGACTGCCCCCCGGTTGCAGCCCCTCTGCGCCGCTGATGGGTGAGACACCGGACCCGGTTTTTCGGGCATTGCGACAGGCCCGGTGAACGCCCGGATCGCCCGGCAATCAGGGCATGGGGTTTTGGGGAAGACAGCCCGGATGTCGCGACGGCACAATCCGCCCTCGCGTCAGCGTGGCGTGGCCTGGCATATCCCACCGCCCGTCAATGAAGCCGCTGCGGACAAACCGGCCGGGCCGAAAGCCCCCAAGCAGCACCGACGCGGAGAGGTCGAGGGCGTTGCCGCTGCTGCCGAGTGGTGGATTTTCAATCATCCGCCGCTGCTGTCAGCCAAGATCTCCTCGCGGCAAGGTCGGAACCGTTCTCTTCCCAGGGTCACTTGGAGGCATCGACCAAGTGGGTGACCGGCGTGGTGACCGCCGCGACGGTCAGCTGATCGGTGAGATACCCGGAACACGGAAGCCTGGAGCTGATGACCTCCTCATGTTCTGTAACCAGCCGTGCCACTCTTGCAGTCATCGCTGCAACGCCTCTTGCCGGCGGCCGGATCAAGTCGAATGGCCGGTTCACCATCGGCACGCGTCCCCCCGGGCCGGCGATCATCACCCGCCCTCAGCCCGACCGCTCGAGCCGGTGATAGACCCGGCTGATGAGGCCGGTGGCGGCGGCCGGGGCCAGTCGCTTCAGCCGCCAGAGCCAGCGGGCCTGGCGGCCAAGCACCGCATACCGGCGGCCGGCGAAGGTGGCGGCCAGCACCCGCTCGGCGACCTTCGCCGAGGTCCATCCGGTCACCTCCATGCGACGGATCGCCTCACGCTGCTCCCGGCAATCGCTGAAGTGCCAGGAGCCGAGCAGGCCCGACCGGAAGAATCCCGGGCAGGCGACCGTCACCGTGGGCTGGCCGCGGCACTCCCCCGCAATTGCCTCGGAGAGGGCGATCACGCCTGCCTTGCTGGCCGAGTAGGCCGCCATTGAAGGCGGCGCGAGGATGCCGGCAATCGAGGCGACGTTGAGTAGCCGGCCAGGGCCCGGACTCCGCCGCAGCTGCGGCAGCAGGGTCTCGCAGCCAATCGCCGTTCCCAGCAGATTGGTGTCGATGATGCGTCGCCATTGCTCCAGCGGCAGCTGGCCTACCTCACCGGTTGCACCAACGCCGGCGGCATTGACGAGCAGGTCGAGCGCCGGCCAGCGAGCCGCCAGCTCCTGCCAGCCGGCAGCTTCGCGAACGTCGAACAGACAGGGCAGCCAACTCCCCCCACGGAGGACAACCGCTTCGCCGAGGGCAACCCAGTCGGCCGGATCAGCCGAGGCCAGATCGACCGCGGCAATCTGCCAGCCGCGGTCGGCAAGCTGCAGGCAGACCTCACGGCCAAAACCGCTTGCCGCCCCGGTCACAACGGCTCGGCCGGCGCGGGGAATGGGCATTGACAACCGGGGCGGGGTGAAGGCGGCCGCATTTGATCGACAGCAGCAGAGGAAGCGAGGGTGACGGGACTCGAACCCGCGGCCTCCAGCGTGACAGGCTGGCGCTCTAACCAACTGAGCTACACCCCCTGATTGCCACGTGAGCAGCCGGGGCGGTGACGCCTCGCGAGGAGGCAGTATAGCAGACGCCCGGCAGCCAGAAGAGGGCTGCTCCGAAAGCCGCCACGGCGTTCAGAATTTTGTCGAATTCAGCTGCCGTAGCCGACGTCACCCGACTTCCACCGTGGTTTGCAGCCACGCCTCGCAAGGATCTGGCGACACTGCCAGCCGGGGCTCCCAACGGCTGGCAAAGACCTGCCGGACCGGCCCCTAGAGGATGCCGCGGGTGGGATCAAAGCCCTTGTCGCGAGCCATTTGCTCGTCCTGATCGGCCTGCCCCTCGAGTCCGACCGCCCGGCAGGCAAGGCTGCGGTGGTGGTGCATCACAGCCAGCGATTGATCGATTTCTCGCAGCCGGACCGCTGCCGCGGTCGAGCCGGAGCGGCCGAATCTCCGGGTGAACGACCGCCGTTCCTCCTCCATGCCCGCAATCGCTCGGTTGAGCTGGTCGATTGCCTCCTGATGCCGACCGACCAGATGCAGGAGAAAGCCGTGGGTGTCAACGAATGCCGGTGGCGCGTCATCCTCGCCGGCAACCACCTGCTCGATGTCGGCGAGGGCGGCGTCAAGATCCTGCGCCACCAGGCCCCGGATATAGGCCCGGTGATTCAGTGCCGCGGCGGCATCGGCTCCAGCCAGTTCGGCTGCCCGGTCAGCGGCAGCTACCGCTTTGTCGGGCTGCCCCAGCACGACATAAACGACCGCGCGAATCCGCAGCGGCTGACTGGCCTGTGGGGCCAGAGCCGCCGCCGCACGGAGATCTTCCAGAGCTCCCCGCGGATCGCGATTCTCCAGCCGGACTAACGCCCGCATGCAGAGCAAATCGGGATGGTCTCCATGCCAGCTGATCGCCCGGCTGACGTGGCCGACGGCCCCGGCGACGTCATCGGCCGCCTGACAGGCATAGGCCTGCTCCAGCGACCAGTTCACGACGGCGGCCCGGACGGTGGGCATGATCTGCGGCCCGAGCAGTCCCGGCACGACGCCCCCCAGCAGCACCGCCAGCACCACGATTCGCTTCCGCCAGCCTGCCCGTCCAGATCGGCGCCGGGACGATCTCGTGGGTTCCAATGCCGGCAGGTCTGCCTCTGCCGCTGCAGCATCGGGCAGTTCAAACTCGGGTGGAATCGGAAAGCCGTCGCGGTCGTAACGCATGGTCGTCCCTGCCGGCGGAGGTGGCGGTTTCGAACCGATCGTTCAAAGGTGGGTTCATGGTAACACGGGCGGCAGGGTCCCGGGCGGCGGGACGATTGCCCGGGTTTGACCCTCCTGGCGGGCCGGCGTAGGCTCCACCGGCCGATGGCCACAGCCGTTCAGCCATTGCAGCGTTGTTCCCACCCGATTGGAGGAAGCGCGACAGATGCCGTTGTTTGAAATCGAAACCGAAGCCCACATCATCATTTCGTGGGCGGACGACGAGACGACGGCAACAGCGGTCGTTTCCGATGCCTACCCGCAGGAGAAAATCCTGCGGCTTACCCGCCGGCCTCGCGATACCTGGGTGATCTCAAAGTCGGCCCTCGGGCTCCTTCCGACCGCGCTGGTCCAGGAACCGCAACGCCCCTGTGACACCGCCCGCGAATGTCTTGCCCGGGCATCAGGCGACAAACTCCACGCGATCCGCCTCTACATGCACGAGACAGGGGATGATCTCGACCGGGCCCGCAAGGTGATCGAGTCAAACATGGTCATGGGCTGGTAGTGGGCAGGCCCGAACTGGCCGGAAGCCCGGTAGGTGTCGCTGGCGGCAGCATGCCGGCAGGACCTACCTGATGAGCCTCGAAGGAGGCCGGTGTCACCCCAGCAGGGGCACTCTGCCCCGAAACAGACGGTCCGTTGCCCGGGCCATGCCCGGCGTAAATCGGCTCAGCAGCCCGATAGCTCGACGTCCCACCCGGCCGGTACCCGGGATCGTTGCGGCGAGACGACGGCGGCGGGGCCGGTAACTGTGGCGATTGCGGCTGACGGTCAACCGGCTCGAACGTCGGGTCTGGAAAACCTCGGGCATCGGGAAATCCAGCAGGCCGTGAAAGGTCACCGGCACCCGCTCCGGCGGCTGTTGGCGGTTCGGCCTGCGGATCGCTGGCGAATGCCGAGTTCCCGGCCTGACCATAGCGGCTTTGGGTCGCCGCCGGACCGGCGTTATCGCGCTGGGGCAACATGGGTGCGACCGGAGTGGTGGCGGTCGGCGGACTGCTGAATCGGCTGCCGCCACCCGGATAGCCAGCAGCGGGAGCCTCAGCCACCCGCTGGCTGGCGACCGACGAGAACCGGCTGCCCGAAGGCGGCGGCGACTGCGGCTGCCCGCCCGCGTAGCCGGCCGGGGCCGACGGGCTGCTGAACCGACTGGATGGCTGCGGCAGGGCGGCCTCGTTCTCAGCCCGATTGGCCAGTCCGGTGAGCGGCCCTGTCGCTGCCGCGGCAGCGGGCGACGCAGTCGCCGGAGCCGGAATCGACTGGTAGGGCCCGACCTGCGGAGCAACGCCAGTGTCGGGTGCAGTGGCGGCGATCGCGGCGGTTCCACCACCGGGCGGTGCCATGACCGGTTGGGCAGATGCCGTTGGGTCAGGCTGCGGAGTGGTACCGTAGGTGACTGGCGGTTGCATTGTTTTCGCCACGGTTCCGGTTGCGGCAGGCTGCTGCCCGGCCGCGGGCGACCCGCCATCGGCCAACGCGTAGCTCTTGGGGGTCGAGGTGGTCGGGTAGGGAGTGGCGGTGGCTGCGGGCTTGGTCAGATCGCCCTCAAACGGCGGTGCCTCGGCGAGGGTCGCCGGATCGGGGCCGCTCATACCAAACGCCCACCAGGAATTGCCCATCGACGAGCCGCTTTTGCAGCCGCTGGCAGCGACCACCAGCAAGACCGGCAGGGCGAGCCACGCCGGAGCGAACGGGCAGGTGGAATGGCTCCGGTGGCCGTTGGGGGGACGGTCTGCGGTGGTGGTGATCCCGGCTGGCATCTGCATCGATTCCTCTCCCGGTCATTGCGGTCAGGCACTTGGTGCGGGGAATAGGGATTCTTTCGGCAGAATGTCAACGCCAGCCTTTGCCCAATTCGCCCGAACGACAAAAAAAAGCCGGGCCACCGTCAGGCGGTGACCCGGCGAAATGCTGGTGGTACTCCGAGCGAACTCGTTTCGGCCTATTTCTTGGCGGCGGCGAACCGGGTGCCGATCAGGTCCCAGTCGACAACGTTGTAAAACGCGGTGACGTAGTCGGCCCGGCGGTTCTGGTAAAGCAGGTAATAGGCGTGTTCCCAGACATCAACCCCCAGCAGCGGCGTATTGCCATGCATCAGCGGGCTGTCCTGATTGGCGGTGCTCTCGATCAGCAGTTTGCCCTGCGGGTCAAGTGACAGCCAGGCCCAGCCGCTCCCGAAACGGCCCATCGCCGCCTTTGTGAAGGCCTCCTGAAAATTGGCGTAACTGCTGAAGACCGACGCGATCGCGGCAGATAGCTCACCGGTCGGCTCCCCCCCCTTGCCACCACCGAGCGACTCCCAGAAGAGCGAGTGATTGGCATGACCACCGCCGTTGTTCCGAACGGCGGTGCGGATCGCCTCGGGGACCTGTTCAAGGTCTCCAATGAGTTTGTCCACCGGGAGGTCGGCCAGCGGGCTGCCCTCGAGGGCCTTGTTGACATTGGCGACATAGGCGGCGTGATGCTTGTCGTGATGGATTTCCATCGTCCGGGCATCGATGTGCGGCTCGAGGGCGTCAAAGGAGTAGGGCAGGGGGGGAAGGGTGAAGGCCATAAATCGACGTCTCCGCTTGGGTAGGGCGAGCAGCGAACAGCGGTTCGGCGCCGGCCGCCGATACCGAGCCGGATCGTACCCCAGCCCCGAGTGACGGGCAAACCCGCAGCCTTTCCCGTGCACGCCTCGCCGGGGCACGGGTCGTACCGACTGGACCGGTCGCACCGGAGTGGTGGCGAAAACAGAGGCACCGCCACCTGGTTGCCGATGACTCAAAAAGGCTTTGCGATCCGTAGAAAAAGCCCTCCACGGTCTTTTTCCACTTGGGCAACCCCGAAAACGCCGAGGGTCTTCGGGGTTGCCGGTTGCCGCGTCCTGCGGCAGCAGACTGTTTCCACGGTCTGCTAGGGATGGTTGAAGGGATGCAGCAGCGATGGCGATGAATAGGATGTTCGGTCGCAGTCAGCGCCGGCGGTTGGCCGCTGCGCTGGCCGCCGATGAGGAATCACCCGTGGCGGCCACCGCCGAGCCTTGCCGCGAGACCGAGCCGGCGGCCAGCCGCGGTGACCGACTGCCGGCCGCCCAACGGCAGCTGGCGGCACTTGTGCCCACCCGGGCAATGTCCCTGATCGGCTGCTTGCTGGCGATCAGCCTGTTGGTCAGCCTGGCTGTCATGACCGATTTTTCGCGGGTGATCCTCAGCCGCGAACTGATTCCCGAGTCCGGACGATTCGCCGCCAGCCTCACGCTGGTTCGCGACAGCATCGGGTTGCGGGGGCAGGGCACCCTGGCCGGCTGGCTGACGCAGGTGTTCCTGCTGCTCGCCGCCGCCACGGCTCTGGTTGTCAGATCCGTGCAGCGGCACCGCCGCGATGAGTTCAAGGGCAGGTTCCGGGCCTGGGGCTGGCTGGCAGTAATTTGGATCGTGGCAGCCGCAGCCACGGCGATGCCGCTCGGCCCGGCCGTCGCCGCAGCCCTTGTCGTTCTGACCGAGACGCCGTTCGGTCCGCAGGGTCTCGGCTGGTGGCTCGCCTGCGGAATTGCCGGCCTGCTGGTGACAGTCTTCTGGGCGTTGCTCCGGATGCGGGAACGGCTGCCGACCGCCGCCACGCTCGGCCTCGGTCTGCTGGCCTGGGCGGCCGCTGTCGGCTGCCACTGGTTTTCCGCTGCCGACCCCCGGCTGCCACTGCTGGCAACGGCCAGTTGGCTGGCCGGCAGTGGGCTGATGCTACTGGCGATGATGCTGGCGGTCCGCAGCAGCCTGCGGGAGATCGACGGGCTCTGCCCCCAGCCGCGGACTCACCAGCCAAAGCGGCAAACCAAGAAGCGGCCAGCCCGGTCGGCGGCAGCCCCGGCCCAGCCAACCGGCAAGGCTTCCGACGACTCGCCGGCAGGGCCCCCTGACTGCACCTTAGCCGCCGATTCCGAGGACACGGCCGAAGAAGCATGCCCTGATGAATCCTTCGGCGACGAGACCGAACCGCAACGCCGGCTGTCAAAGGCCGAACGCCGCCGCCTCCGCAAACTCGCCCGCAGCGGCCGGGCCGCCTAGCTGTCTGCGGAAGCAGCCAGTCACGGGGTTTTTCATTTTTGGGCGTTGCAGGTCGCCGCAACCAAGCGGTGGCAGAATTTTCCAGAGCCAGGGAACGGACGAATCGATTTTCCTCAGGCTGCGAGCCACCCACTTTGACGCCGGGCTGTCTCTTCCCGATAGTGCTGGCGGAGGTACCCCGTGACCGTCAGAACCAGATTTGCCCCAAGCCCGACCGGCTACCTGCATATTGGTGGTGTCCGCACCGCGCTGTTTAACTGGCTGTTCGCCCGCCGGCACGGCGGCCAGTTCATCCTCCGGATCGACGACACCGATGAAGTCCGTAACCTCGAGGCTGCCCTCGACCCAATCCTCGCGGGGCTGACCTGGCTGGGCATCGACTGGGACGAGGGGCCACGGGCCGGGGGTGACTTCGGCCCGTACTTTCAGTCCCAGCGGGCCGACCGGTATGCCGCGGCCGCTACCCGGCTGCTGGCCTCGGGGCACGCCTACCGCGACTTCGCGACCCCCGAGGAACTTGACGCCGAACGCAAAGAGGCGCAGGCCGCCGGCCGGCCGTTCCTTTACAGCCGCCGCTTTGCGGCCTTTGATGAGGCGACCGCCGAGCGGTTCACCGCCGCGGGTCGGCGGGCCGTCGTCCGGCTGAAGATGCCCCGCGAGGGGAGCCTGGTGATCAACGATGCGGTTCGGGGCCGGGTGGAGTTCGCCTGGCAGCGGGAACAGGACCATGTCATCCAGCGGGCCGATGGGTCCTGCCTCTACCATCTGGCAACGGTTGTCGATGACCACGAGATGCAGATCAGCCACGTGATTCGGGCAGAGGAGCATCTCTCCAACACGCCTCGTCAGGCCTTCATCGCCCAGAGCCTCGGCTATCCCCTGCCGGTCTACGCCCACCTGCCGCTGGTGGCCGAGCCAGGCAGTCGCACCAAGCTGAGCAAGCGGAAGCTGGCCCAGTACCTCAAGAATCGCGACTTCGCCCAGGTGGCCGAGCATGGCCTGCTGATCGCCGAGCGGATTGGCCTCAAGCCCGAGGCCGACACCTTCAATCCTGTCATTGTCGACTTCTACCGCGACGTCGGCTACCTGCCGTGGGCCATCGACAATTACCTGACGCTGCTGGGCTGGTCACTCGACGATCACACCGAGTTCTTCTCACGCCAGCAGTTGATCGACAACTTCTCGCTGGAGCGGGTCAACTCTTCGCCGGCCGGCTTCGACCCCAAGAAGCTCTGGGCTGTGCAGGACCATTACATGCAGCAGCTTTCGACCGCAGCGAAGCTCGAGCTGATGCTGCCCTTTCTGATCAAGGCGGGGCTGGCCCCCGATCCGGTGCCGGAGCATGTCCGGCAGACGGTCGCGGCCGTGATCGAGGTGTCGGGCGACCGGCTGAAGGTGGCCGGCGACATCCTGACTTATGCCGACTTCTTTCTGGTCGCCGAGCCGGTACTCGATCCGGCCGCCGTGGCCAAGCGGTTGGCCAAGGCCGGCACGCGGCCACTGCTTGAGGCCTTCATTGAACGGCTCGCTGCCGCCGATCCCTACACCGCCGAGACGCTGGAGGCAGCCCTCAAGGAAGTGGTTGAGGCAGCCGGCAAGAAGGTCGGCGACCTGATCCATGCCACTCGGGTTGCAGCCACCGGCAAGTCGGTCGGGCCGGGGCTTTACGAGTGCCTGGTGATTCTCGGCCGTGAGCGATCGCTCGAGCGACTCCGGCGGGCGTTGCCACTGTGCGGCTGACTCCCGGGGCCCGGTGGACGCTGGGACCGGCCAACGGGTAGAGTCAGGTTCATTCATGAGCCTGGCGGCAGAGTGGCCGCCGTGTTCATCCCCCTGATTCACAAAAGGAGCGTACGGATGCCGCTGTTGGTCGTCGGAAGTGTAGCCCTCGATTGCGTGGAAACCCCGACCGACAGGCGGGACGACGTCCTCGGTGGCTCGGCAGTTTTTTTCTCGTACGCGGCCAGTTTCTTCTCCCCGGTGCGGATGATCGGGGCGGTCGGCGAGGACTGGCCGGCCCGGCACACGGCGTTGCTCGAAGGAAAAGGGATCGATACCTCTGGCCTGCAGACAATTGCCGGCGGCAAGACCTTCCGCTGGCGGGGCCGCTATCTGCCCAACATGAATGATCGCGAGACGATCGAGGTCCACCTGAATGTGCTCGACACGTTCCAGCCCAAGCTTGGCGACAGCCACCGTGACTGCCGCTTCCTGTTTCTGGGCAACGCCTCACCAGCGGTCCAGCTCGATGTGCTCAATCAGGCCGAAAAGGCTGAACTGATCGTGGCCGACACGATGGACCTCTGGATCAACATCCAGCGGGACGAACTCACAGAGTTGCTCAAGCGAATTGACGGCCTGGTGCTCAACGACGCCGAGGCCAAACTGCTGGCGGAGGACGAGAATCTGGTCCGGGCGGGGCATGCGGTGCGGGCGATGGGCCCGAAGTTTGTCGTGATCAAGAAAGGGGAGCATGGGGCGATGTTCTTCAGCGAGCACGAGATGTATGTGATGCCCGCCTTTCCGACCTCCGAAGTGCTCGACCCGACCGGGGCCGGTGACAGCTTTGCCGGCGGCATGATGGGCCATCTGGCCGCACTCGGCCGGTTCGACCCCCAGGCCCTCAAGGAAGCGCTGGCCTACGGCGTGGTCACCGCCAGCTTCACAGTGGAGGACTTCAGCCTCGACCGGCTGGAACAGCTCAGCCGGCAGATGGTCGATCAACGGCTGGCTGACTACCGCCAAATGCTCTCTTTTTAGTGTCGTTTTTCTGCTTGCAGGCTGGCCCGAAAGCCGATACTATACGCAGGTTCACCTTTCGTGATTGTGGCGGGGTGGCGAACGACCGCGGTCGATTCCCAGCCCCCACGTAGCCGGTTTGTTGGGATTTCATCACACTCATGGAGTGTGACCGCCAGCCGGCCAGAAGCGGAAACATCCTGCAAGGAGTCGGCCGATGATCACTGCAGCAAAACCAGCGCCTGCCAAGACCTCACTCCCAGCCACCAAGGCAACATCAACCAGCAAGGAAGGAACCGACAGCCGTATGGCCAAAGCCAAACAAACAACCACCAAGGCAGCCGCCCCCCGCGGCGGTGCCAAGAAAGGGGGGGACACGGCCGTCTCGTCCTTCATCGACGACAATCCGTTACTCAAAAATACCCTTGCCCAGATCGAAAAGGAGTTCGGCCTGGGCTCGATCATGCCGCTCGGCTCCGATGCGAAGGCGGCGGCCGACGGCATTCCCAGCGGCAGCCTGTCGGTCGATCTCGCCCTCGGCGGCAAGGGCTTTCCGCGGGGCCGCATCATCGAGGTTTTTGGCCCCGAATCGAGCGGCAAGACCACTCTGGCCCTGCATGCCGTGGCGTCCGCCCAGCAGGCCGGCGGTGTCGCCGCCTTCATCGATGCCGAGCACGCGCTCGACCCGAGTTGGGCGAAGAAACTCGGCATCGCGCTGGAGACGCTTCTGGTCAGTCAGCCAACCAGTGGCGAGGAGGCAATGCAGATCGCCGAGTTGCTGATCAAGTCGAACGCCGTCGACATCATCGTGATCGACTCGGTTGCGGCACTTGTTCCACAGAAGGAACTCGATGGCGAGATCGGCGACTCCTTCGTCGGGCTCCAGGCCCGACTGATGAGCCAGGCGATGCGGAAGCTGACCGGAGCGATCGCCAAAAGCAAGACCTGCGTCATCTTCATCAACCAGATCCGTGAAAAGATCGGTGTGATGTTCGGCAGCCCCGAAACGACGCCGGGTGGCCGCGCCCTGAAGTTCTACTCCTCCTGCCGCATCGATGTCCGGCGGATCGGTGGGCTGAAGGATGGCGAGGAGGTGGTTGGCCAGCGGGTGCGGGTCAAGGTGGTCAAGAACAAGGTTGCTCCACCGTTCCGGGTGGCCGAGTTCGATATGATGCATTCCGATGGGATCAGTGCGGAGGGCGACCTGATCGACCTCGGGCTGGCGGCCAAGCTGATTGAAAAGTCGGGCACCTGGATGCGCTACGGTGACGCCCACCTCGGCCAGGGCCGGGAAAAAGCCCGGGGCTATCTCAAGGAAAACCCCGAGATCGCCGAGGATCTCCGGCAAAAAATCATCGCCAGCCGCGAGCCACTGCTTGAGGTCGAAAAAGAGACCAAAGCCGACGGCGACAGCGAGGAGTGAGCCCGCTCAGCTTTCGGGCCACGAGCGACGGCCGCCGGCCTGTTTTCCGCCCGGAAAGCAGGTATAGTGCGGCCGCGTTCGCGTTTGGCTGTGACGTTTTGGAGTCGATGAGTTCATGAAGGCAGACGACCTCCGGGAGGCCTACCTCACCTTTTTCGAGTCGAAGGGCTGCGTCCGGCGGCCGAGTGATGTGCTGGTGCCGCGGTGGGATCCATCGGTGCTGTTCACGCCGGCCGGCATGAACCAGTTCAAGGACCACTTCCTGGGCAAGTGCCGGCTTGAGTTCACTCGGGCAACAAGCTGCCAGAAGTGCCTGCGGACCGGTGATATCGACAACGTCGGCCGCACCCCCCGGCATCACACCTTCTTTGAAATGCTGGGCAACTTCAGTTTCGGTGACTATTTCAAGCGTGAGGCGATCCTCTGGGCCTGGGAATTTCTCACCAGCCGCGACTGGCTCGACATCGATCCAGAAAAGCTGTCGATCACCGTCTACGAGGATGACAACGAGGCCTACTGCATCTGGTCGGACGAGGTCGGCGTGCCGGCCACCCGGATCACCCGGATGGGCGAGGATGACAACTTCTGGCCGGCCAGTGCGCCCTCGCAGGGGCCGGACGGCGTCTGCGGGCCCTGCAGTGAAATCTTCTACCAGATGCCCAATGGCAGCGACGTCGAGATCTGGAATCTCGTCTTCACTCAGTTCAATCGGGTTGGCGATCCGCCCGACAATCTCAAGTCCCTCCCCAGCCGCAACATCGATACCGGCATGGGCCTGGAGCGAACCGCGGCTGTGCTGCAGGGTGTTGACAGTAACTTCCACATCGACATCCTGCTGCCGCTGGTCGAGGCGGTGGCCGAGACCTGCCAGCGGCGGTATCTGCCCGAGGCTGACGACGGCCGCCGGATTCGCCGCATTGCCGACCACGTCCGGGCCTGCAGCTTTGCAATCCACGAGAATGTGCTGCCCGGTAACAACGAAGAGAAGTATGTCGTCAAACGACTGCTGCGTCGGGCGGTGCTCGACGGCTGGCAGATGGGCATGCGGGAACCGTTCCTGCACAGCCTGCCCGCCACGGTGGCGGCCCAGATGAACCGCGGCTATCCCGAACTGGCCGAAACCGTCGAACGGGTCAGCGAGGTGATCAAGCGGGAAGAGGAGTCATTCCTGGCAACGATCGACGGCGGCCTGTCCCGGATCGAAAAGCTGTTCGACTCGATCGAGTCGGCCGGGGGCGGGCTGGTCGGCGGTGAGGATGCCTGCGAACTCTACACGACCTATGGCTTTCCGCCGGAACTGCTCGAAACCTTGGCCGCGGAACGGAACTGTGCCTTCGATTGGAATGGGTTCCAGGATGCGATGGAGGCCCACGGCCAGCGTTCGGGAGCCGGCTCGCGGGTGGAACTGTTCACCTCGGGGCCGCTCGATGCGCTGAAGAAGGCGATGCACGGCTCGGAGTTCGTCGGCTACGAAACGCTCGAGACGAATGGCAAGATCGTCGGCATCATCGCCCAGGACCGGCTCTGTGAGTCCCTCGAGGAACTCGGGCCACCCGCCGCCGACATCCGCAGCGAGCCACACCGGCTGGTGACGATCGTGCTTGACCAAACCAGCTTTTACGGTGAATCGGGTGGGCAGGTCGGCGACACCGGCTGGCTGGAGGGTCCGGCTGGCCGTTTCGAGGTGCTCGACACCCAGCGTGAGGGTGGCTTCATGCTGCACATCGGCCACCTGAGGGAGGGCTCACTTGAACTGGGGCAGAGCGTCCGGACGGTGGTCGACAGCCAGCGGCGGGCAGCCATCCGTCGGGCCCACTCGGCCACCCATCTGGTGCATGCCGCTCTGCAGCACTATCTCGGGCCGCACGCGGTCCAGCAGGGGTCGAAGGTTGATGCCGACCACCTGCGGTTCGATTTCAGCCACAGCAGCTCAGTCGGTGATGAAACCCTCGGGCAGATCGAGGCGATGGTCAACGACAGCACGCTGGCGGCGGCGCCGGTGACGGCGGCGCTGTTGCCGCTGGCCGAGGCCCGGCATGCCGGCGCAATGATGTTGTTCGGCGAGAAATACCCCGATGTCGTCCGGATGGTGACGATGGACGGGCTCAGCCGGGAACTCTGCGGCGGCACCCATGTGACCAACACGGGCGAGATCGGCCTGGTCAAGATCATCGGTGAAGAGAGTGTCTCGGCTGGCACCAGACGGGTGGTGGCCGTGACCGGCCGCCGGGCGATGGAGCGGTTCTGCCAGGCGGAAGCGACGCTCAGCACGGCAGCGGCAACACTCAAGGTGCCGGTGGCCGACCTGCCCACCCGGCTGGCGGCCCTGACAAAGGAACTGAAGGACCTGAAGAAGCGGCGGAGCGGAGCAGCGGCCGGGCTTTCGGTCGAGACCCTGCTTGAGCAGGCTACCGAGCAGGATGGCATCCGGATCGTGGTTGCTGACGCCCCGAACTGCGATGCCGCCGCCATGCGGCAGTGCATCGACCAGCTGCGGCAAAAGGCCAGCCCAATCGCCGTTCTGTTCGGGGCGGCGGAGGGTGACAAGGTCACGCTGGTTGCCGGCATCAGCCGGGAACTCGAGGCGCGGGGCATCTCTGCGGGCAGCTGGATCAAGGAACCGGCCGCCATGGTGGGCGGCCGGGGCGGCGGGCGGCCAGACCTGGCCCAGGCCGGCGGCAAGCTGGTCGACAAGCTGCCCGAAGCCCTCACGACCGCCATCACCGCCATGCAGGCCCTGCTCAAGGGCTGATTTGTCGTGTGCCCCAAACCCTATAGCGCGGCGTTCCACCGCGTGCTATGCCGAACAAGGCTTTTCTGCGTCACTCGCTCATCGCCTTTCCCACGAGGGATTCTGCTCAGAACTCAATGGGCCCGCCCCGACGCGTCACAAACGACCCTCAAAGATCCCCGATGAGGCCTTACGGGGAGAGGCGGGTGAGGCAGTGCTCTTTCCGTGGAGCGCATCCCGTGCCGAACAGGATTGCCATGGAGGTCCTTTTCGACGGACAGCTAGCCCACCAGCTTTTCAAGTTCGCTGATCGCAGCGTCGTAGTCGGGCTCGTCGGCCACTTCCTTCACCACTTCGGCATAGCGGACAACGCCCTCGGCATCGAGCACGAAGACGGCCCGGGCAAGAATTTTCAGTTCATCGATGAGTACCCCCCAGTGCTCGCCGAAGCTCCGGTCCATGTAGTCGCTACCGGTCTTCATGCCGGTGATCGACTCCGCCCCGCAGAACCGGTTCATCGCAAACGGCAGATCGAGGCTGACCGTCAGGGCCGTCACCTTGTCACCGAGGGCCGCCAGCCGTCCGGTGAAGGTTTTGGTCTGAACCTGGCAGACCGGTGTGTCGAGCGATGGCACCACACTGATGAGTGCCGGCTTACCGAGGAGGTCGGCCTTGGTGATGTGCTGCATGCCCCCCGACTCATAGGCAACGACGTCAAATGCCGGGGCGGCTGAGCCGACGACAACAGCGTCGCCGACCAGCGTGAGGGGGTTGCCTTTGAAGGTTACGGCACCGGGATGTGAGGTCGCCATGGGATTCTCCTGCATGTGTCGGAAACGGGTTGCCGCTGCAATCACCTGCCAGGAGTATTGCCGACTCCCCCGAACTGGCAACCCCCGGCTGCCGACCTCCCGGTGAAGCGGTATGCTGCAGGCCAAAGGAGCCCCTGGAACCTGCCGCATGCGGATGATCGGACAACTCAGCCAACGATTGGGACTGGTGATTCCGGCGATCGCGATCGTCCTTGAACTCAACCATGCGATTTCACTCGGGCAAATGCTGATGCTGTTGGTCGCTGCGGTCTGCCTGTTCGGAATCGGCCGCATCCTGGAGGGCTACAGCTCGTCTTGACGGTGCCGGGACCGCAGGCCGATGCTGCCAGCACCAGAAACGAGCCGTTCCTCTCCAGCCGTGAGCCCTCCATGCTGCCGCCACTGATCTTCTCGCCCATCTATCGCCATTACCTCTGGGGCGGAAGACGCTTCGAGAGCTTTCTTGCCCGCCAACTCGATCAGGCCGGCCCCTACGCAGAGTCCTGGGAACTGGTCGATCGCGGTGCCGACCAGAGCGTGGTCCGGGCCGGCCCGCTGGCCGGACAACGACTGGGTTCTTTACTCCGCGAGCACCCGGTGGAACTGCTCGGTACCGCCACCCAGCCACCGGCATTCCCCCTGCTGTTTAAGTTTCTCGACGCCCACAAGGTGCTCTCCGTGCAGGTCCATCCCGATGACGAGGCGGCGGCAAACCGGACGCCACCGGACCGCGGCAAGACGGAGGCCTGGTATGTGGTTGAGGCCGAGCCGGGTAGTCGAATCTATGCGGGCTTGCAGCCGGGCGTCGACCGGCGGACCCTGACCGAGGCCATCCGGGCAGGGGGGGGCGAGGACCTGCTGCATGTGATTCAACCAGCTGCCGGTGACTGTATCTTCATTCCCGCAGGGACGGTCCATGCCATCGGGGCTGGCCTGGTTGTCGCCGAGATTCAGCAGTCGAGCGACGTCACCTTCCGGCTGTTCGACTGGAACCGCGTCGATGCCAACGGACAGCCTCGGCCGCTGCATCTGGAGGAGGGGCTCGCCGCCGCCCGCTGCAACGGTCCGGTTGAACCGGTTCGGAAGCAGCCGACCGATGATCCGGCCGTGAAGCGGCTGGTCGACTGTGCGTACTTCAGCTTTGACGAGGTAACGCCCGCCGCCAGCTGGCAGACTGCCGGGGGAGCCTGTGAATTTCTGGCCATCCTGGCAGGTGAAATCAGGCTGCCGGACTGCTGGAACCTGCCACCGCTGCGGCGGGGCGACTGCCTGCTGCTGCCAGCGGCCGTTGAGCCCCAGATGCTGACCTGTCAGGCCGATCCACGAGGTGACAGTCGGCTGCTGCGGGTGACCGTTCCTGCCGCCTGAGTGCGGCGGAAAACTCCTCCGCGGCAATGCTGTTCGGCACGAGCATTCGTTCGGTTTTTGCTGCGCTGACGATCACGGCAAAGCCCAAACGCAAGCTCGGGGCTTCCGGAGGCAGCGGCTGCCGCCCAAAGGGTGGCTGGAGAGGCGAGTGCAGCCGATTGGGTTTTCGTGGCGTGTTCCGGGCTGAACGGAGCTCGTCACGGGGCACGATAGCGACCATTGACGGCGATTTCGGCCTTGGGTAGGCCGGGAGGAAGGCCTACCATCCCGCGTTCTCACGCCGGTTCTCCCGGCGGTCGTCCTGCCGGAGCACCTCTGATGCCGTCCTCTCGCTGCCTGATCGTGGCTTTCTGCCTGGCGACAGCCGGCTGCTCGTCACTCGGCCGGCCCGATTGGCTCGAACCAGGTCCGGCGATGGCCCAGCGCCGCCGGGCAGTCCGATTCGACCCCTACCTGCAGGACGATATCGCCCCGGCTGCCCTGCGGATGCCACTGATGGATGGGGCCCGCCCAAGGGATTTCGCCGATCCGGTTCCTGAGGTGACCCGGTCACGCTGGTGGGCCAAAGGACGCTGAGCCGAGGGCTGGCTACCTTTTTCTGGTGTTCATGCGAGAATACAGCCGGCAGCTGGCCAGCTTCGGCCGGCCCGCGTCGCTCACCACCTCTGCAGAATCACGCCCGTGCCACTCCGCCCCCGCCGCCAACCACCCGCCAGTCGTCCCCGTCCACCTCGTAAACCGGCCGCTCGGCCGGCGGCGGCGAGGCCTCCGCGACCAGCCGGCCGGACGGCAGCTGACGACGATGGACTTGAGCGTCTGCAGAAGGTCCTGGCTGCCGCCGGCATCGGTAGCCGACGGTCCTGCGAAGAGCTGATCACCGCCGGAAGGGTGGAGGTAGACCGGGAGGTCGTCTCCTCGCTGGGGACGCGGGTCGATCCGCTCCGGCAGCAGATCCGGGTCGATGGCGAGCGGCTCCCGAATCCTCAGCGGGTGGTCTACCTGCTGCACAAGCCAGTCGGTGTCGTCTGTACCAATTACGACCCGACCGGACGGCCCCGGGTGATCGATCTGGTGCCCCCCGATCGACGCCTGTTCCCGGTCGGTCGGCTCGACCGCACGAGTGAGGGACTGATCCTCGTCACCAACGACGGTGAACTGGCCAATCTCCTGACGCATCCCCGGTACGGGGTGGAGAAGCGATATCTGGTACAGGTCGCGGGCGTCCCGGCTGCTGAAACACTCGACAGCCTGCGGCAGGGAATCGCCCTCTCCGAGGCGACCGTCCATGCCAAGCGGGTCACGGTCCGCTCGCAGCACAAGCAGAGCACGGTGCTCGAAATGGTGCTCGATGAGGGCCGTAACCGGGAAATCAGGCGAATGCTCGCCAGCCTGGGGCACAAGGTTCAGCAACTGAAGCGGATCGCAGTCGGTGATCTCAGCCTGGGAACCCTGCTGCCCGGTCAGTGGCGGCGGCTGAGCTGGGAAGAAATCGAACGGCTCCGCCGCGAGGCGACGGCGGCTGGCGCCACCGGAGGATCGCGGCCTGCCCCGCAAGGCCGTCGGCCAGTCCATCGCGGCGGCCGCCAGCCGGGCCAGCGGGGCACCCCCGCCGGTCCTCGACCACCGCAAGGCCGGCAGGCGGCCAGCCCCCGCAAACGTCCCGGCAAGGCCTCGACCTGGCGGAAGGCGGGTCGCCGCCGCCCGGGCTGAGCCCTCATTGTTTGCAGTCACCCCAAAGCCATGAAGGATCCGAAGATGGGAGTGGAAGCCGCCACGATCGTCGCCCACGAGCCGATCGCTGAGGCGACCTGGCGGCTGCGGCTTGACTGTCCGTCCCTGGCGGCAGCCGCCCGCCCCGGCCAATTTGCGATGGTGCGAATCCCCGACCGGCAGGACCCGCTTCTGGCCCGGCCCTTGGCGGTCTACGACACCTTTGGCTCACTCGCTGACCCGAGCTGCTGGCTGCCGACGCGAGCTGCGGCTACTGCCGGAGCACTTCGCTATGCCGACTTCGTCTACGCAGTCGCCGGGAAGTTCACAACAGCCGCCACCAGCCTCAAGCCGGGTGACCAGCTCAACCTCTGGGGACCGCTGGGCAACGGGTTCAGCCTGCCGCAGGCCGAGCACCTGCTGCTGGTTGCCGGCGGGATCGGCCAGACGGCTCTGCTGATGCTCGGCCGGGCATGGCTGGCAGCTCACCCGGCGGGACGAGTCAGTTTTTGCTGGGGTGCCCGCGAGGCCGGGCTCTTCGGGCATGTTGAAGACTTCAGCAGCGCCGGAATGGCGGTCGAACTGGCGACCCTCGACGGTACGGTGGGCACGCGGGGCAGTGTTATCGATCTACTCGAATCGCTCGCAGGGCAGAACAAAATTGCTGGCGGCAGCCGAACCGCGATCGCCTGCTGCGGTCCCGAGGGGATGATGGCTGCGGTTTCCAACTGGGCCGCCAACCGAGGCATCGACTGCCAGGTTTCGCTGGAGACGCCGATGGCCTGCGGCATCGGCATCTGCTTCAGTTGCGTCGCCCCGGTGCGGGACCCTGAGGGGGGCTGGGACTATCGTCGGACCTGCATGGAAGGGCCGGTCTTCGACGGACGGTCAATCGCCTGGGAGGCGACCGTCTGAAGGAACGACCTCCAGCTTTCAGCCAGCCGATGACTGAGACGCCTTCAGAATCCGGGCCGACAGCCGCGACTTGATCCGGGCAGCCTTGTTGCGGTGAATCGTGCTTGCCGATGCAGCCCGATCCGCCTTCTTGGCAACCACGCGAAAGTGCTCACGGGCTGCCGGAATGTCCTGCTGGGAGATCGCCTCGAGCACCTTGCGGATCGAGGATTTGATGGCCGACTTGGCGGCCCGATTCCGGTCCCGGCTGCGGATGTTCTGCCGCAGGCGCTTTTTGGCACTGGCCGAGTGGGGCATGTTGCTTGATTCCTGTCGTGGAGAGCCGGTGTGTGGTCATCCCCGGAACCGGCCGGCAGTCGCCGTCTCGAGCCGAGGGAAGTCCTGCACTATACCCCACCCCGAGCAATTCTGCCAGCGGCAGCCGAGTTGCCGTCAGATCGCGTCGGTGGCCAATTTTTCGAGCCGGGAAGCCACGTCCCGATAGCCGAAATCGAGCTCCGCCAGGGCGGACAGGTGTTTCTGGGCCGCGTCGCGATCCTTCAGGCCGGCCGCCAGCACGCCGGCCCGATAGAGAGCCCGCTTCCGCAGGTCGATTTCGCGGTCGCCCAGATGCTCAAGGGCAGTCTGATAATTTCGCATCGCCAAGGGGTATTGCTTGATTTTCTGGAAGCACTCGCCCAGTTCCAGGGCCACGACCCCCTTGCGGCGGGCATCGAGCAGCACATCCTGAAACTGCTTGATCGCTTCGGCAAAACTGCCGACCGCCTTCAGCCGCAGGGCCAGT
The DNA here is from genome assembly GCA_965662195.1 of uncultured Pirellulales bacterium. Classification (GTDB taxonomy): domain Bacteria; phylum Planctomycetota; class Planctomycetia; order Pirellulales; family UBA1268; genus UBA1268. The sequence goes on along the minus strand of CBFIHA010000005.1, from coordinate 26,683 downwards.
TCATACTTCCAGGAGGCATTTTCCGGGTACCGATCGGTCCGTGCGGCATAGACCTCAATCTCCTGCTTCAGGAGCGCCCGCTGTAGCTGGGCGAGGCGCTCGCGGCGGTCCGGAGAGTCCTCCGCCTCGAGCTGCTTCTCAGCCAGCATGACCCTTCGCTTGGCCCAGCGGAGCTGCCGATCCTCAAGATGCTCCCGCACCTTGAGGTCGTTGCCCGAGGCCGCCAGCACATCACAGAGCACCTTTTCCGCCTCTTCGACCGCGGCCTCCCGCTCGAGCAGATCGGCCAGCTCAAAGGCTGCCTCGGTGTCGGTTGGGGCGTCAGCCAAACGGCGACGGAGTGTTTCAAGCGGTGATGCCTCGGTGGGCTGCGGTGACTTCCTGCCGCGGTTGTCGAGGTCGTAACGGGTCTTCTCAACACTCAGCCGGGCAATCTCGCGCTGGGCTTCTTCCTTGACCGTCTTGAGTTCCGCAATCCGCTGCCAGCAGGCGATTGCCTGATTGAACTGGCCGAGCCGCTCCATGAAGGCGGCGCACTGCTTATTGACGGTCGGATCGAGCGGGGCGACATCGAGCGCCCGCCGCAGGAACAGGCCCTCCGTCTCAACACAGCCGAGTGCCTCGCAGGCGTCAGCCAGCCCGAGCAGACAGGACGTATCGGCGGGATTTTTCTTGAGCACCCCGATGCCGGTCTTGATTGCCTCGGCAGGCTTTCCGGCGGCAATGAGCCGTTTGAGCCCCCCCCGGCTGCCAGCTGCCAGCAACGACGTCAGGCCGCTCGCCTTCTTGCCCCCCTGCTTTTTGGTCAGCGCGTCGAGCAGATTCTGGAGGTAGACATGACTCGCAGGATCGCCACTGACGCAGCTGGCAAACAGCTCGATCGCATAGTCGTAGTTGCCCTTCCGCAGGTTTTCCGCCCCGCTGGCAAAGCATTTCGAGAGCCGGCTCCGCTCAGCGGGGCTCAGCGGCTTTCGCCCCGAGGGGTGGGTTGCCGTGAACGAACGGTTGTCTGCTGAATTGTCTGCCATGCGTCCCCGGATGACCGGACTGGAAAAATGTGGATCGCCTCTGTCCACCGCTCCCCATGCTAGCAAAATCGCCCCGGGGTCTGCCCCCATCTTCGGCCCTTGTGGTGGCCGAGGGGGGTGTGAGAATGAGGGAGTTGCCAGGACATTTGATCCGGACCACGGCCCAGCAGCGTCATGAACGAACCGCAGCCCGAGAATCCTGCCGCCCCCCTCGCCTCCCCGTCGTTGCCGGCCGGCCGCTGCCCGCCGCCGGGTCGGGTGGTCTTTGTTGGTGCCGGCCCGGGAGAACCCGACCTGCTGACAATCCGCGCGATCGACTGTCTCAAGACGGCCGATGTTGTCGTGCATGATCAGCTGGTGCCACCGGCCGTCCTGGAGCTGACGAATGCCGCCCGCCTGCCGGTCGCCCGGCTCCTCGGCGATGATCGCGCTGGCAATGACCCGGGTCGGCAGATTGGCCGCTGGCTGGCTGACCTCGCCGGTCCCGGTCGCGTCGTGGTCAGGCTCAAGGGGGGAGACCCAACGGTCTTCGCCCGACTGCGGGAGGAACTCGAACCGGTCACTGAACGACAGATCCCCTTCGAGATCATTCCCGGGGTGACTGCGGCGACGGCGGCAGCAGCGGCAGCAGCGGTCCCCCTGACCTCGCGGGAGACCGCCTCGAGCCTGACGATTGTGACCGGGCACGAGGCGGTCGCGAAGGCCGAGGCAATCGACTACCGCAGCCTGGCCGTAGCCACGGGCACGATCGTGATCTACATGGGCGTCGAGCAATCGGCCCACTGGTCTGAAGCGCTGCTCCGGGCCGGCCGGCCGGCCGACACACCGGTCACGCTCGTCAGCCGGTGCAGCTGGGCCGATCAGCAGATCACCGAGACCACCCTGGCTGAGTGTGCTGCCGCCATCCGCCGAGTAGCCCTTCCGCCACCAGCCATCGCCATCATCGGCGGCCATCCCGCCGGAGTGCCGGCGGCCAATCGCGGGCCGCTGGCCGGCTGCCGACTGCTGATCACGCGGCCGGCGGGTCAGGCCGACGAACTGCTTGCAGAAATCGGCCGGCAGGGTGGAAATCCGGTTCACGTTCCATTGATCGAAATCGGTCCCGCCCCCGACCCCGAGGCAGTCGAGGCGGCCGTCGCGGCAGCCTGGTCGTTCGACTGGATCGTCTTCGCCAGCAGCAACGGCGTGCGGGCTTTCAATGCCTGCCTGCGGGCCGCCGGCCGGGATGCCCGGGCACTCGGGACAGCCCGGCTCGCCGCGATTGGGCCGGCCACCCGGGCTGCGCTCGAGGCCTGCGGTCTCGCCTGCGACCTCCTCCCTAGCTGCTATCGGTCGGAAGGGGTGATCGAAGCGCTCGCCGAATCAGTACCCCGGGGACGCTTTCTGCTGGTGCGGGCAGACAAGGGCCGTGACCTGCTCCGCCGGGAACTTGAGGCACGGGGACACCAGGTCGAACAGGTGGCGGTCTACTCCAGTCGACCGATTGCAGCAATCGACGCCGGGACTGACCTGACGCTGCGGCAATTCCCCTGTGACTGGATCGTGCTGACCAGTTCCTCCATCGCCGGCACGGCGGTCCGCCTCTTCAGTGACCAGCTCCGGAACTGGAAAATTGCGAGCATTTCGCCAGTCACCTCGGCGACGTTGCGGAGGGCGGGCGTTCCACCGACCGTGGAGGCGGCTGAAGCCACCACAGCCGCCCTGCTTGAAGCGATCGCAGCCCATCAGCGGCGGCCGGCGGCCGGTGACGATGAGGCAAACCGGACCGATCGGGGGAAGGCTGCGGCGGCCAGACCGCCGGAATCGGGAACAGGCTGAAGCATCGCCGCCGGACCGCCGATACGGAGAAGTGCCGGAGTCGCCGGGGGAGATGGTTCCCGAAAGGATGCGTGGCAGGCTGGCCCCGGCACTCATCGGAATGTTCGCGGCCAAGACCGTGACAGCCGTGAGAATCACCACGCCGACGCTCATGAGGGGACCGGGCCAACCGGAGGAACACAGTGCGATCACCCAACCGGCCGGCCACCTGCGTCATTTGTGCCCCACTGCCCACCAACGGCGACGTCCCACCGGCGGAGATGACCGGCTCGGACTGTTCAGCATTCACCGTCACCTGGTACGGCACGCCTGCTCAGTTCGAACGGTGTCCTGCCGCCGAGCGGCCACCGGCGATCGCGATCCCCCCGACGACAGCCGAGTCTCGGCGAAGCCTCCGCGACCTGCTCCGGGCGGGACGACGGGCCGTCCCGGCATTGCGGGCTGCCGTCTTCCTGGGAGCCGGTGGCGTCCGTCAGCCCGACCTGCTGGTGGAAGAGGGCATCACCGTCGTCTTGACCTCACAATTCAGCCTGGCCGGGCGGCCCCGGCGGCCGGCACCGGCAGGCTGGCCCTGCCGCAGCGTGGAATGGGGGCTCTGGGAGCTGCTGCGGCACGATCTGGCAGCGAAATCATGGCCAAGCATGATCTTCGGCAGCGGCACGGTTCCGAGGCTGAGACCGGGATCGCTTACCGCCATCGACACCGCTACGCCGTCTGGCACCCATGATGGCCAGCGACTGAGAAGCCTGCGGTCACGACTGAGTCACCGCGTGGCCGTCGGCAGCCTGATCATGCCGGCCTTGGAGGATCTGCCGAACCTGGTCAGCGGTGGCGACAGCCGGCAGACGCCGGGCTCGATCCTGCGGGCTGCCTGAGCCACCGGCCCGCGGCGGGCTACTCTTCCCGCCGGCTCATCTGCAGCGACCAGCTGAGATAGGCGAGAATGCCGCTGCTGAGGATAAATCCGATGTCGGCGGCGATGCTGACCCGTTGAAACGGAAAGCCCGCAACCAGATCGGCCAGAAACATGATGCCAACGATTCCCGAGACGATCATGCCGATGAATGGAACGGCCTTCGACACGATGCGGGAACTCCAACCAGAGGGATGCGGCGTTGCGAGGAAACGGGCTGCCAGCGTCGGAAACGGCCTTGGCCCCGGGGACGGGCAACCCGTCCGCAGGTTCGATACGATACTGGCCGCGGTCGGATGAGCCAACCGGTCGGCTGCCAGCCCGCCCCCCACACGCCCCATTTCGGAGATTTCACCCGTGTCAGACCAGCCTGCTGGCCGGATCGCCGTCTACACCGGTTCGTTTGACCCGATCACCCTTGGGCACCTCGATGTAATCGAGCGGGCCAGCCGGATTTTTGACCGCATTGTGGTCGGCGTCGGCATCAACCCCGACAAGCATCCCCTGTTCGATCAGGACGAGCGGGTGCAGCTGGTCGAGGCAGCCGTGGCCCCCCTCGACAACGTGCAGGTACGGCGGTTCGACGGGCTTTCCGTGACCTTCGTCCGCGACCAGCAGGCGCATGTGGTGCTGCGGGGCGTCCGCTCACTCACCGACATCGAGGCGGAATTCACCATGACGCTGGCCAACCGGATGCTCGACCCGGAGATCGAAACAGTGTTCCTGATGGCTGACGCCCAGTACTCACATATCTCCTCATCACTGCTGAAGCAGATCACTCCCCTGGCGGATGATAAGGCTCTGCTGAAGTTCGTCCCGCCACCGGTGGTGGCGGCCCTGCGGGCGAAGCTGGCCCGAAGTTGAGTTCACCCCGCCGGGGTCAGTTGGCCTCAGCCGAACCGGTCTCGAAGTACTTCCGCAGAAACCGGGCCCGCTCAATGTTGCGATCTTTGGTGTCGAGTTCGGCCCCCCGCAGCTTCTGAAGGTGGGCGGGCTGCGTCCGCACCAGTAGCAGATTGACATCTGCCACATCGACGTCGTCGAGCAGGCCGAGCAGCACCCCCATGCGAACCCGTGACAACAACTGCATCGTCTCCTCGGCGGTGATCGTCTGCGCCGTCCGCAGAATGCCATAGGCCCGGCTGACCTGATCGTGAATGTTTTGCTCGGTCTCCCGCACGAGAAAGTCCCGGGCCCGCCGTTCGTAGTCGATCAGCACCGGCACCACATCGGCCACCTGGGCGATCAGTTCCTGCTCTGTCTTGCCCAGCGTGGTCTGATTGGAGATCTGGTAGAAATCTCCGAACGCTTGAGATCCCTCACCATAGAGCCCGCGGACAGCCAGCGAGATCTTGTGGAGGCTGCGAAAGACTTTGTCGATCTGCCGGGTGATCACCAGAGCGGGCAGGTGCAACATCACACTGACGCGAATCCCGGTCCCAACATTGGTCGGGCAGGCGGTCAGGTATCCCCAGCGGGAATGGAAGGCGTAGGGCACGACTGCCTCGATCTCGTCATCGACGGCACTGATCTGCTGCCAGACAGCCTCAAGATCGAGTCCGCTGTGAACGCACTGGATTCGCAGATGGTCTTCCTCGTTGACCATCAGGCTCAGCTGCTCTCGCGGGTCGATCGCCACACCACGCGACCCCACCGCTTCGGCATGCTCACGGCTGATGAGCTGCCGTTCGACCAAAAACTGCCGGTCGAGTTCACCCAGTCCACCAACATCAACATATTCCAGCGTCAGCCGCGAGGGCAGCCGAAGCAGCCGGCTGCGAAGAAACTGCTCCACCTCGCCCCGCTCATGGTCGGACGCTCGCCCAACGAACGGATACTGGGCCAGATTCCGTGCCAGCCGCACCCGGCTGCTCATCACGATATCGGACTCAGGGCCGGTGCCTTTGAGCCATTCGCCAATTGATGTCGTCAGTGAATCCAGCTTCATCATCAGTTCAAAGGTGTCTCGGTCGGCTGCACTGAATCGCTTCCATCCGCAGCCTGCTCACCGGCGTGCCAGTTTTCGAGCACATGCTGGATTTCGTCGCGGAGCGTTCCCGCCCGCTCATATTCCTCTTGTTCCACCGCTTCCCTGATTTCTTTCCGGAGTCCGATCACCCGGGTCAGCGATTCGGTCGATTCAGGCAGGTCGCTGCCGGCCGGCCGCCGCGGCCGGCGACCGGTGTGCTCAACCGCACCGTGAATGTTGGCGATCAGCGGTTCAAGTTCCTGCTCAAACTGGGCGTAATCGTGCGGGCAGCCGAGCCGTCCCTGGTTCCGAAACTCGAAAAAGGTGATCCCACACATCTCGCAGACCTTCTGATCGAGCGCTGAGAGTTCCTCCGCCGTCTGGCCCACGCCGAGCGGACCGGCCGACTCCACCGGCTGCTCCGTGCCCTCCGACTGGTTGAGGTAGTTCCGGGCGTGGTCCTCGCAGAGATGAACCTCACGCACCTCACCCGACTCGAGTTCGGTGATGTGGAACATCGCCTGTTTGTCACACTGCTGACACCGCATGAACCGCCTCATCAAACCGAATCGGGGGAACAGACTGGGGGGCCGGCCCGGAGCCGCCACCCCACCGCCGACATCATAGCAGTTGGTTTCCCTCCGCAGCATGCCGCCCCCGGCCAGGATCGGGGGCGGGTGGTGGCCCCGGCGGTTCCCGCCCGCTCGGGACAGCTATTTTTCCGGGGCGGTCATGGCAGACATTTTCGGCGGTCTGCTACGATTCGCCGGTTGAATCCCGTCGGCAGTTTCCCTTGGCCAATTGTTTCGCGTCCCATGCCGCACCTTCCCGACCGCGAGACGTTCGCCCGGCTGGCCCGGTCAGCGACGGTCGTTCCCGTCTACCGGCGGATTTTCGCCGACAGCCTGACGCCGCTATCGGCCTTTGCCCGCATCGATGCCGGCAGCGACGGCTGCCTGTTCGAGAGTGTGATCGGCGGCGAAAAGGTGGGCCGCTACAGCTTTCTGGGGGCAGAGCCCTTTCTTCGGTTCGAGGCCCGCGGCCGGCAGGTGACCGTGAGCCACAGCGGGGCCGCCCCTGAAATCTTCGAATCGGATGATCCACTGGCCGAACTGGAACAGCGGATGGCCGCCTTCCAGCCGGCCCGGCTCGACGACCTGCCCCCCTTTACCAGTGGTGCAATCGGTTACGCCGCCTATGACGCAGTCCGCTACGTTGAACACCTGCCGGACGTGCCCCCAGACGACCTCGGACTGCCCGACGTCTGCTTCGCTTTCTATGACCGGCTGGTTGTCTTCGACCATGTCTCCAAGAGCATTGACGTCGTGGTGCTGGCAACCGTTGACGCCGCATCCCCCGAGGCGATCACGGCGGCCTACGACGCGGCGGCCGCCCGGGTGGACGCGACGATTGCCAAACTCCAGCAGCCCTCCGACTGGCCGCCGCTGTGCGACATCGGCAGCCACACTGATCCGGCCTGTGGCCTGCTTGCCAACCGCAGTCAGGAGGATTTCGAGCGGGCCGTTGAGCGGGCCATCGACTACATCCATGCCGGCGACATCTTCCAGGTCGTCCTTAGCCGTCGACTGGCGGTCCCCTTCGCGGCATCCCCGCTGGAACTCTACCGGACACTGCGGGTGGTCAATCCGAGCCCGTTCATGTTTTATCTGCGGACACCGCGAGCAACGCTGGTCGGCAGTTCACCAGAAATCATGGTGCGGGTCGTCGATGGGCAGGTAACCGTGCGACCGTTGGCCGGCACCCGTCCCCGCGGCGGCACACCAGAAGAGGATGCCGAACTCGCCGCCGGCCTACTGGCCGACCCCAAGGAGCGGGCCGAACACGTGATGCTGATCGACCTGGGCCGCAACGATGTCGGTCGGGTCGCCGAAATCGGATCGGTCGAACTGACCGACGTGATGGCGATTGAACGCTATAGCCATGTCATGCACATCACCAGCAATGTCAGTGGCCGGCTACTGCCCGGCAAGAACGCCTTTGATGCCCTCAGGGCCTGCCTGCCAGCGGGAACCGTCTCGGGAGCACCCAAGATCCGGGCCATGGAGATCATCGATGAGCTCGAGCCGAACAAGCGGGGGCCTTACGCCGGCGCCGTTGGCTACATCGACTTCGGCGGGGCGATGGATACCTGCATCGCCCTGCGAACGATCGTGGTCAGTGGCGGGACCGCTTATGTGCAGTCGGGGGCCGGCATTGTCGCCGACAGCCGGCCAGAGAGCGAGTTTCAAGAGACCGTCAACAAGGCCAAGGGCATGCTCGTCGCCATCGAGTTGACCACCGCCCGGCTCCAGGTCAGCTGAGCCAAGCCAATGCTGCTGGCCGACAGAGCACGATGATGAAACCAGCATGATTGAGTGCGACCGCGTTACTGTCGAGCGTCTGGGAATTGTCGCCCTCGAGCGGATCGACCTCAGCATCTCTGCCGGGCAGACGGTGGCGGTGGTTGGCCCTACTGCCGCCGGCAAGACCAGCCTGCTGGAGACTTTCGCGACGCTCCTGCCGCCACGATCGGGCAACCTGACGATCGACGGATTAGCCGCCGGGCGGCAGGCCGATGCGATCCGACGGCTCGTTGGCTACGTCCCCGATGGGGTGCCGGCCTGGCCGGCAATTCGGGTCGATGAATGCCTGGAACTTTTCGCGGCCGCCGGCGGGCTGCGGGGCCCGGGCCTGACCGAAGCGGTCGGCCGCGTGCTGGCCACCGTGGGGCTTGAACGACTGGCCGGCTCCCGCTGCGATGCCATTTCCAGCGGCCAGCAGAAGCGACTGCTGCTTGCCCGCAGTCTGCTGCACGAGCCCGCCATCCTCCTGTTGGACAACCCCACTGCCGGCCTCGATCCGGCCGGTAGGGCTCTGGTCAGCCAACTCGTCAGCGACGCCCAGTCGATCGGCCGCACTGTGGTGGCCAGCTTCAACGATGCCGACATTCCCAGCGGTTTCACCGACCTTGTCGTCTTGCACGAGGGCCGACTGGTGCGGGCCGGTCCCTGCCGGCCCGAGGCCTGGTCGGAGGTCAGCAGCTGGCAGCTGCGGATGGACTGCCCGCAGGCTGGGGAAGAAGCCGCCCGGGCGATTGGACATATTGCCATCCACTGTGACTGCCCCGATCACGACAGCCTGATCTGCCAGCTTGCCCCCAGTCGCGGCCCGATTGATGAGACGGTGACAACGCTGGTCAAGGCTGGCATCCCGGTCGCCGGGTGCCGCTACGATCCCCCGTGGCCGGCCCAGCTGCTCGCCACGATCGTGCCAGCCAGGGACTGAGAGGATTCACCACGACGGTTCGTTTCATGGAAAGATCTGGCGGCTGGCGGCTGGCGGCTGGCTTCACGGAAAGACCGGGCTTCCTGCCCGGCTTTCCTTGGGCAGAACACCACAAAGCCAAGGTTTGTGGTGTTCTGCTGGTAAGCATTCTTCACGGAAAGCCCGGGCTTCCTGCCCGGCTTTCCTTGGGCAGAAGCAGGCGAAGCCAAGGTTCGCATGCTTCTGCTGATACGCATCGGCGGCTTCCTGCCGCCAAGACGGGCGGCTGCTTCACGGAAAGTGAGATTACAGCGCCTAACTCGCTGCCGGTTCAGTCGAACCACTTGCTGCCTGCTTATGCCGTGACCTCGTTGACGAGCGAGGGGGTGCCCGTGCCCACGAGCGAGCTACGGAAGCAAGCGCAGCCAGGATGGCGAAGCGCAGCGAACGTGCAGTGAACGGAGGCCAGGAGGGCCGACGTGAACGTTCAGCGAGTGGGCAGGGGTACCCCCAAGCGGCCGCAGAACCGGGGAGGCTCAATGTTGTCAGCCGCCACGGCAAGCAGAAACAAGTTCACCAACGAATCGCTCAACCGCAGCAGCACCTTGACCCGCCGCCGCCTGCTCGAGCTGCCGGACGACCGCCGAGCCGACGATCACGCCGTCGGCGACCCGGGCGACCTCCCGGGCTTGGTCCGGGCCGGCGATCCCAAAGCCGACCAGGATCGGCACATCGGTTCGTTCCCGCAGCCAGGCGACGCGGTCGATCAGCCCCGTTGGCACCGCTGTCCGCTCACCCGTCACTCCTGCCACCGAGACACAGTAGAGAAACCCGGTTGACCGTCGGGCGATCGCCTCGGCCCGTTCCGGTGGTGTCGTTGGCGTCACCAATCGAACGAGTGCCAGCCCGGCACTCCGGCAGGCGGCATCAAGATCATCCGACTCCTCGAGCGGCAGGTCGGGCACGACGAATCCCGACAGGCCGCTGGCCACGGCACGGCTGACAAACAAGTCGATTCCAACCCGAAAAATCAGCGAGTAGCTGACCATGGCAAGGAGGGGCATGCTGACGGTCTGGCGGGCCCGGGCAACAAGATCGAAGAGCTTCTCAAGCGACATTCCTGCTGCCAACGCCCGGGTGTAGGAGGACTGAATCACGGGCCCATCTGCAATCGGATCGCTGTAAGGAACACCCAGCTCACAAAGTGTGCCACCGGCCCGATCGATGGCTTCGAGCACCGCCAGCGTCGTCTCGACGTCGGGATCACCCGCCGTCACGAACGGTGCGACCGCCTTGCTCCCGCGGGACCGACAGGCCGCGAAGGCCTCCTGCACCGCCGCCGTTCCCGTTTTCCCATCATCTGTTGCCGTCGCCATGCCTGCCAGTTGCTCCGTCGGTTCTCGATCCGATTTCCCGTTCATGCCCCCGCCTCGGAAAGCCCCCGCAGCCGAGCAATCTCAGCGGCATCCTTGTCACCACGGCCCGACATGCAGAGCACGAGGATCTGCTCTGGCCGCATGGCTGCTGCCGCCTCGACCGCCCAGGCAACCGCGTGCGACGTTTCCAACGCCGCCAGGATGCCCTCCTGCTGGGCGACCAGATCAAAGGCATCAAGCGCCTCGGCATCGGTGACACTGGTGTAGTCGACCCGGCCGCTGTCCCGCCAGAAGCTGTGTTCGGGTCCAACGCCAGGGTAGTCAAGCCCCGCCGACACGGAGTGGACATCGTCGGTCTGACCATCGACATCCTGCAGCACATAACTGAGACTGCCATGCAGAATGCCTGGGCTGCCATAACTCAGCGGGGCGGCGTGCTCACCCGCTTCACTCGACCGTCCCCCCGCCTCGACACCAACCAGCCGCACCTCGGGATGATCGACAAACGGATAGAACATACCCGCGGCATTGCTGCCCCCGCCGACGCAGGCAACAACCGTATCGGGGAGCCGGCCGAAGAGCCGGCGGCAGTGGTCGATCGTCTCGCGGCCGATGACCGATTGGAAGTCGCGAACAATCCGCGGGAAGGGATGCGGGCCGACCACCGAACCGATGATGTAATGCGTGTTCTCGACCGAGGCCATCCAGTCCCGCATCGCCTCGTTGATGGCATCGCGCAGTGTCCGCGAGCCGCTCTCGACCGGCCGCACCTCAGCTCCCATGAACCGCATGTTGCGAACGTTGGGGGCCTGCCGGCGGACGTCCTCGGCGCCCATGTAGACCACGCAGTCGAGGCCGAACCGGGCACAAGCAGTGGCGGTGGCAACCCCATGCTGGCCCGCGCCGGTTTCGGCAATGATCCGCTGCTTGCCCATCCGCATGGCAAGCAACGCCTGGCCGAGGGTGTTGTTGATTTTGTGTGCGCCGGTATGGCTGAGGTCTTCCCGTTTGAAATAGATCTGAGCGCCACCGGCCCGCTCAGTCAGCCGCCGTGCGAAGAGCAGGGGCGTCGGCCGGCCGACAAAGGTATTGAGCAGATCGTCGAGTTCCCGGGTGAACGCGGGGTCGGCAATCGCCTCGTCATAGGCGGTCTGCAGCTGATCGAGGGCCGCTGAGAGCGTCTCCGGGACATAGCGGCCGCCGAACCGGCCGAACCGGCCGAAGGCGTCAGGAACCTGGGAGAGCGGGCGGTCGGCCGCGGCAGCAATGGACATCGGCAGCTCCAGCGTGAGGGTCGAAACAGCTTCGTAGGTGAGCCTACCAGCGGCGAAAGGGCGGGACATTGGCCGGTGGCAGATTGATTGTAGCCTTGCCCTGGCCGATTCGACCCTCCAGCTCTTGTGACCGGCCGTTTCAGCCCCGCCGCTTCCCCGACCCGGCCCCATCAATGCCCGAGCTTCCCGAAGTTGAGACGATGTGCCGGGGGATCGGGGACGTTGCCGGCCGAACGATAACGGGGGTGACCTTCCCGCGACGAACCCGGCGACCAATCCTCGTCGATCCGCCGGCAGGCCGCCTCGCGGCCCGGTTGGCGGGCCGCCGGATCGCGGCGGTGGAACGGGCCGGCAAGCGGGCGGTGTTGCGGCTGGCGGAGCCGGCCGCCGCTGGCACCGAGCGGCTGGTGATTGAGCCACGAATGACCGGTCTGCTGCTGCGGGTGCCGCCGCCGAGTGACACCCACGTGCGGATGGTGGTGGAATTTGCCGATAGCCCACCGCTCATCTTCTGGGATCGCCGGGGACTTGGCACGATTCGGCTCCTCAGCGAAAGTGAGTTCGCCCGGCGCTGTGGCCCGTCGGTACTCGGCCCCGACGCCCTCACCCTCAGTGGGCCAGAGATCCACGCTGCCATCCACAGCTCCCGGCGGGCGATCAAGCAGGCCCTGCTGGACCAGCGGGTGACCGCTGGCATCGGCAACATCTACGCCGCCGAAATCCTCTTCGCTGCTGGCATCGATCCCCGTAGCCGCTGTGCCCGGCTCAGCCGGGCGGATGGTGACGCCATCGCGACGGCCACCCGGCAGATTCTGCGGCGAGCCATCCGGCTGGAGGGCTCGTCGATCGGTGATGAGACCTATCGCACGGCCGACAGCCGGCCGGGCCGATACCAGCGATGCCACCAGGTATATGGCCGGGCGGGAGTGGCCTGCCCCCGCTGCGGAGCGGCCATCCGCCGCATCGTCCAGGCCCAGCGATCGACTTTTTTCTGCCCGGGCTGCCAACGCCGAAAGTGAGCCTCCGGCAGGCGGCTTTGTTACAGTTACGGTGGCTGGCGGCTTCACCGCCCCGTATCCTCCAGGAGTCCCTCCGATGGCACCCGTTGATCACTCACCGGCCCCGTCCGTGACCCGCCGCAGTCTGTTGCGTCGCCTGTCGAATGCCGCCACCGCAACCGGCCTGGCCGCCCTGATTCCCGGCGGCAGCCGGCCCGAACTTTTCGCTGCCGAGCCAGCCGCGAAACCGGTCGCCGAAACCCTTGCCGGGCGACTGCACGCTTCGCTCACGCCCCAGCAGCGGCGGCAGGTCTGTGTGCCGTGGGACTACCGTCACCCAAAGTTCGGCCTGTTGCGGACCCGGGTGGCCAACAACTGGCAGGCCACCAAGCCGGAGATCGCCGATGACTTCTTCAGCGGTGAACAGCAGGCGGTTGTCCGCGAGATCTTTGAAAGCCTGATCACTCCGGAATGGCAGCCCCGCTTTGACCAGCAATTGGAAGATGACTGTGGCGGCTTCGGCCATTCCCAGAGCTTCGCGCTGATCGGTGAGCCTGGCTCGGGAAAGTTCCAGTTTCTGCTCACCGGCCGGCACATGACCCTGCGGTGTGACGGCGACTCGGCCGATCATGTCGCCTTTGGCGGCCCGATCTTCTACGGCCACGACACCGGCAGCTTCACCGAGGAGCCGAACCATCCGGGAAACGTCTTCTGGCCCCAGGCGGTGGCGGCCAATGAGGTCTTCGCCATGCTCGATGGAAAGCAACGGGCTGCCGCCTTGGCGGCCCGCGTACCGCGGGAGAATGCCATTGGATTTCCTGGCGCGGCCAGCCGCCCCGGGCTCGCGGTCGGCGACCTTGCGGCCGACCAGCGGGCGGAGCTCGACCGCGTTGTCGGGCTGCTGCTGGAGCCCTTCCGGGCGGGCGACCAGGACGAGGTTCATCGCTGCTTGGCCGCGCAGGGCGGACTCGAAGCCTGCCGGATGATCTTCTACCGGCAGGGGGATCTCGGCGGTGACGGCGTCTGGGACAACTGGCGGCTCGAAGGACCCGCCTTTGTCTGGCACTTCCGCGGAGCGCCTCACGTCCATGTCTGGGTCAACATCGCCGACAGCCCCCAAGTACCCACGAATGCCTGACAGGTCTTCGAGAACGGGATCCACCGCTGACACCGGCGGCAACGGCCCCCGCAACCCCCGGGACTCGCGGTTCCCCCGCCTGGCCGCGGTCGATCCCGCCGATTCGTCGTCCCCAACCGACTGCTGCGTGATCGGCGGGGGCGTGATCGGCCTGTCGATCGCCCGCGAACTCGCTGGCCGGGGGCTCGGCGTGACGGTGCTCAGCCGCGATGCCGCCTGGGCAACCGCCTCATGGGCCGGCGGTGGGATCTTCCCGGCTCAGCCGGAGGCCGCGTTAGGGCCGGAGGCCTCGCCACTGGACCGGTTCACCGCCCTCAGCGACCGGCTGCACCGGCAGTGGGCCGAGGAACTGCAGACTGAGACCGGCATCGACAACGGCCTGCGGCACTGCGGCACCCTCGCAGTGTCAATCGATGACAAAACCGAGGCTGAACTTCGTGAGGAGGCGGTCCGCTGGCAGCGGCTCGGGGTTCACCACGACCAGCTTTCCGCCAAGGATGTCGTGCGAATTGCACCAGCGTTGGCTGCCGCGACCGCGGCCGGCACGATTCGTGGGGGCTTCCACCTGCCGGCCGAAACCCAACTGCGGCCACCACGGCATCTGGCTGCCCTGCACGCCTCCTGCCTGGCCCGCGGCGTCGTTTTCATCGCGCACAGCGAGGTCATCAGCCTGGAGCGCGATTCCCACCGCATCAGCGCGGTCCGGTTCAGCGGGCCGGACGAACGGGTCAAAAGGCTGCCGGTGGAACGGGTCTGCCTGGCTGCTGGCGCCTGGTCCGAGGGCCTGTTGGCCGACCTCGGCGTTCAGGTTCCGACCCGGCCATGGCGGGGCCAGATCCTGCTGCACCGCACCGCCCCGGGTCTGCTCGGGCAGGTGGTCAATCTCGGGGCAGGCTACGACTATCTCATCCCGCGAGAAGACGGCAGGCTGCTGGTCGGATCGACCATCGAGGATGTCGGCTTCGACCCGACGACCACGCCGAGAACGCTTGAACGGCTCCAGCAGCTGGTGCGGCAGCTGTTGCCGGCGACTTCCTTCGGCCGCCCCGAACGTGCCTGGGCCGGCCTGCGGCCGGGATCGCCAGACGGCCTGCCGACAATCGGTCAGTTGCCGGGCATCGAAAACGGCTGGCTGGCGACCGGCCACTATCGGGCGGGGCTGCACCTTTCGACCGGCACGGCCGTGGCCATCGCCGATCTCGTCGAAGGCCGTGAACCGCCCGGGTCGGTGCAGGCCTTTTCGGCCGAGCGGCATACCAGCAGAACCTTCAGGCTGCTGCCAGGCTGAGCCGCTCGTGCATCCGCTCGATATCGTCGCACCGCAGCCGGTGCTCCGGCTGCGTTGCCGCCACCAGCAACACCGTTTCGAGCAGTTGGCGGATTGCCTGGGGAATCCCCGCAGTGATCGCATGGATCGTGGCCGGCACGCTGGCCTCGTGGCCCACGACACCGGCAGCTTCCAGCCGCCTGCCGACAACCGCCTCGGTCTCAGCACACGTCCAGGCTCGCAGCACTGACCGCAGCATCACCCGGCCCCCCAGATCCCGCTCTCGCGCCAGCAGCGTCAGCAGTCGACCGCGACCGGCCAACACAATCGCCGCTGCGGGGATCGAGGCGAAGGCCTGGCGGACAAAGGCGGTCAGCTGGCCGTCGGCAACCGCGTGACCATCATCCATCAGCACCACCGGCGGCATTGCCGCGGGCCCGGCGATGCCCTCGGCCCAGGGCCGCAGGTCAGCTTCGCCGAGGTCATACCCCGACAGGCGAAGAACCGGTCGTTCGGCCTGCTTGAGTTCGGCGGCCAGCTGTCCCAGAACGGTCGTCACTCCCGTTCCGCCGGGACCGCAGAGCACGGCGAGCCCGCCCGGCTGCCGAACCGCATAGAGCAGCCGGGCGAGGGCAGTCTGCTGGTTACCGGCGGCGGCGACGGGGGGAGCATCTGCCGGAAATGTCCCGTTGCTGGACAGCGTGGGCGGCTGGTGGAGAGACGCGTTCATGCTGCCCTCTGAGTGAGCGCGGGTGCAAAGCTGACGATTTCACCGATCGACTTCAGTCCCGCCTTTGCAATCGCCCCGTCCCGCGCGGGGCAGGAGGCGTGGGCATGGTGTCGCATCAGCAGCACACCATCAAAGCCAAACATTTTCAGCAGTAACTGCCGGGGACGCAGCGGCCCGGGTGGAAACCAGATGCCGGCATCAACCAGCACGATGTCGTTGTCGGCGGCGGTTTTAGTGTGGAGGGGCTGCCAACCCGGCCCGGCCCCAACCAGTTCCTGCCACCAGGCCGCCGCAGATGGAAAGGAGGTCACCTGCCAGCCCCGCTCCGACAGCAACAGGCCGAGGCCCCGCACGAGCGTCGTCCTGCCCTCGCCCTGCTGGTGTCCGGCCACGGCAATCACCCGCGTGCCGGCCCGACTGGCCTGCTCCACCGCCAAGGCGACCGCTGCCCACTGCTCTGGGAAGCGTTCGAGGAGTTCCAGCAGGGTCTGGTCGACTGCCGCAGCTGCGGCCTCTCCGCTGCCGTCGCTCATCTCCGCGCCGGTAGCAGTTGCCACCGGGGGTTTGCCATCGGCCGCAGTTTGGTCGGCCCCCGCATCGAGCGCAGCCGGGATGATGCCTCCCTGAGCATCGGTGGTCGGGAAGCCTCGCGGCCCCTGTCCAGCCGCCGCCTGCAGAAACGCCCGGTCGAGCAGATCACCATTCATTGCCGACGGGTCTCCACTGCGGATTCACTCGGGGACGGGTCGGCCGCAACCCGAACGGCGGCAAACGGCTCGGCGGCAACCTTCGGCACCCCGGGCAAGGGCTGCCGTTCGACAACCAGCACCGCCGCCCAGACAGCCGCGGCAACTGCGGCGAGCACTGTCACTGCTGCCCACTGGCTCCGAAGCGGAGCCGTCATGACCCGCGAGGGGCTGACAGCCGAGCGGTTGGCCGAAGCCCGGCGTCGGACACGCCTGCGGGTGCGAACGCGGGTCGGTTGTTGTTGGCTTGTGTTTGACTCGTCGGATAGGGCAGCATTCTCCGGCTCTGGTGGCGAGGCCGCATCGAAGGATGACTTGGGCTGGAGGCTGCCGAGGGTGGGCTCGACCGCCGGAGTGTTGGCCGTAAGATCTGGAAAAACCGCGATTGTGTCCATCACCCGCTCCCTCGGGGATTGTTGTCGACGCAGCCCGAGTTGCCGCTTGAACGGCCAGGGCGGGCCCGCGCACAGGTTGCCACGGCAACACCCCCCCGTTCACCCGACCCCGGTAGGCCGACCGGGCTGCCTGGCCTATGATGGCCCTTGTTAGGGCGGATTCGGCCTGGCAGCCGTCGGTTTCCCTTTTTCTCGCGTTTCAGTTCAACCCGCAGCCAGCACGAAAGCTTTATGACCAGCGACCACACCCCTCGGACGGAGGCCTTCCTCGATCTTCTTTCGCGACGCATTGCCATTCTCGATGGGGCCATGGGGACGTCGGTGCACGCTCTCGCCCTCGATGAGGAGGGATTCCGCGGCGACCCGTTCCGGGATCACCCAAAAGACCTCAAGAACTGCATCGACGTCCTGACGCTCTCCCAGCCCGACGCGATCAGGCAGATTCACGCCTCGTTCCTGGAGGCAGGGGCTGACATCGTTGAGACAAACACCTTTGGGGCGACGCCAGTGGCCCTGGAGGACTTCGGTCTGGCCGCCCATACCCGCGAACTCAATCTGGTTGCCTGCCGGCTCGCCCGGGAGGCGGCCGACGCCGCCACCGCCAAGACCCCCGATCGGCCGCGGTTCGTGGCCGGCTCGATCGGCCCGACCAACAAACAGCTCTCGATCGCCGGCAACGTGGCCGATCCGGGCCATCGGGACGTCACCTTCGACGAGATGGTGGCCTGCTACAAGGAACAGATCGAGGCCCTGATCGAAGGGGGCGTCGACCTGCTGCTGGCTGAGACCGCCTTCGACACGCTGGTGCTGAAAGCGGCCCTGTTCGCCATCGAAGATGTCTTTCAGGCGACCAGCATCCGGCTGCCGGTGATGGCCTCCTTCACCGTGTTCGAAGGGGGACGTACGCTCTCGGCCCAGACGGTCGAGGCCTGCTACCAGAGCATCGCCCATGCCGACCTGCTCAGCGTGGGCATCAACTGCGCCCTCGGCCCAGAGAAGCTGCGACCCTACCTGGCCGATCTTTCGCGGATCTGCCCCCGGCTGGTCAGCTGCTATCCCAATGCCGGCCTGCCCAACCCGCTCGGCGGCTTCGACGAGACGCCCGAGATGATGGCGCGGGTGATCGGTGAATTTGCCCGCGACGGTTTTCTCAATATCGTCGGTGGCTGCTGCGGCACCACGCCTGACCACATCAAGGCGATTGCCGAGGCGGTCGCCCCCTACCCCCCGCGGAAGCCCCCAGAGCCACCCCGGCTGAGCCGCTACTCAGGACTGGAGTTGCTCGAGGTTCGGCCCGAGAGCAGCTTTACGATCGTCGGCGAACGGACCAACGTCACCGGCTCCCGCGCCTTCGCCAGGCTGATCAAGGAAGAAAACTACGAAGCGGCCCTCAGCGTCGCCCGGCAGCAGGTCGAAAACGGCGCCAACATCATCGACATCAATGTCGACGAGGGCATGCTCGATGGACCGGCGGTGATGACCAAGTTTCTCATCCTGCTCTCCAGTGAGCCCGATGTTTCGCGGGTGCCGATCATGATCGACTCCTCCCGCTGGGAGGTGCTCGAGGCGGGCCTGAAATGCATCCAGGGCAAGGGAGTGGTCAACTCGATCAGCCTCAAGGAGGGCGAGGAGTCCTTCCTGCGACAGGCGCGGACGATCCGCCGGTACGGGGCGGCGGTCGTGGTGATGGCCTTCGACGAGGAGGGGCAGGCGACCGATATCGAACGCCGGGTGGCGATCTGCGAACGGGCCTACCGCCTGCTCACGGAAGAGGCCAACTTTCCACCCGAGGACATCATCTTCGACCCCAACATCCTCACCGTCGCCACCGGCATGGAGGAGCACAACCCCTACGCGATGAACTTCATCAAGGCGACCCGGGAGATCAAGAAGCGGATGCCGCTGGCCAAGATCTCGGGGGGGGTGAGCAACATCTCGTTTTCGTTTCGAGGCAACGACGTCGTCCGTGAGGCGATGCATGCCGTGTTTCTCTACCACGCCATCCGGGCCGGGATGGACATGGGCATCGTCAATGCTGGACAGCTAGCGCTCTACGAAGAGATCGAGCCGGCACTGCTTGAGCAGATCGAGGACGTGCTCTTCGACCGCCGGCCGGACGCCACCGACCGGCTCATTGAGGCGGCCGAAAAGGTGAAGGGGCAGGGGGGAGGCGGTGGAGTCAAAACCGACGCCTGGCGGAGCCTCGACGTCGAGGGCCGGCTGGGCCATGCCCTGCTCAAGGGCCTCGCCGACCATGTCGAGGAGGATGTCGAGGACGCCCGCAAGGAGTATGACACCAGCCTCGAAATCATCGAGGGCCCGCTGATGCGAGGCATGCAGAAGGTGGGTGACCTGTTCGGTGAGGGCAAGATGTTCCTGCCGCAGGTGGTCAAGAGCGCCCGGGTGATGAAGCGGGCGGTCGCCCACCTGTTGCCCTACATGGAAGAGGAGCGGAAGGCCCAGGGGGCCGCACAGAAGAAGCGGGGCAAGGTGCTGCTGGCAACGGTCAAGGGCGACGTCCACGACATCGGCAAGAACATCGTCGGCGTGGTGCTCGGCTGCAACGGCTACGAGGTGGTCGACATCGGGGTGATGATCCCGTGCGCGACCATCATCGACAAGGCCCGTGAGGAGGAGGTCGACGTGGTCGGTCTCTCCGGCCTGATCACGCCGAGCCTCGATGAAATGGTGCAGGTCGCCAAGGAATTCGAACACGAAAAGTTCACCGTGCCGCTGTTGATCGGCGGGGCCACCACGTCGGCCCGGCATACCGCCGTCAAGATCGCTCCGCAGTATTCAGGCGACGTGGTGCACGTGGTCGATGCCTCGCGGGCGGCCGGGGTGGTCGAGAAACTGCTCAACCCAGCGGTCCGGGAAAAATACACGGCCGCCAACCGGGCGGCCCAGGCCCGTGATGTCGAGAACTTTCAGAGGCGGCAGCAGGCGACGCTGATTCCTTACGATAAGGCCGTCGCCAAACGGTGGACCACCGACTGGTCAGTGGCCGAGATCGCGGTGCCGAGTTTTCTCGGCCCGCGGAACCTACCCAAGGTGCCGCTGGCCGAACTGGTGCCGTACATCGACTGGTCACCCTTCTTCATGGCCTGGGAGTTGAGGGGCAAGTATCCGGCCATCTTTGATGATGCCGTGGTCGGCACCGAGGCCCGCAAACTCTTCGATGATGCCCGGCAGATGCTCGACGAGATCGTCGCTGCGGAGGCGCTCGAGGCGCGGGGTGTCTACGGTTTCTTTCCGGCCAACAGTGACGGCGACGACATCGTTCTCTATCACGACGACGAGCGAACTGAGGAACTCGGCCGGGTGCATACCCTCCGGCAGCAATGGGAACGCAAGGGGCAGGACACCTTCTATGCCCTCGCCGACTTCATCGCGCCGGTGTCCAGTGGCCGCAAGGACTATCTTGGTGGCTTCGCCTGCACCGCAGGCCACGGCTGCGACGAACTGGCGGCCCGCTATGACCGTGAGCATGACGACTACAACTCGATCATGGTCAAAGCCCTGGCCGACCGACTCGCTGAGGCCTTCGCCGAGTGGCTGCACCGGCAGGCCCGGAACGATTGGGGCTTCGGCAAGGACGAGGGCCTCGACAGCGAGGCTCTGATCGCCGAGCGGTACCGCGGGATCCGGCCTGCCCCCGGCTATCCGGCCTGTCCGGACCACACGGAAAAACCGGGGCTTTTTGCCCTGCTTGACGTTGAGCGGGCAGCCGGCATGAAACTGACTGAAAGCTGCGCCATGACTCCGGCGGCAAGCGTCAGCGGACTCTACTTCGGCCACCCCGAAAGCCGATACTTTGCGGTGGATAGGATCACCCGTGACCAGGTTGAGGCCTACGCCGCCCGCAAGGGCATGCCAGTCAAGGACGTGGAGCGCTGGCTCGCGCCGAACCTGGGCTACGATCCCTGAGGCGACGGAACGTCCTGTCGGCCGCCGGGGACTTCCGAAACCGGACAGGCTCATGCCCCGCCGCCAGACCACCGTCACAGGATCAGCAGCGGCGAAGGGTTCCGCCCGTCCTTCGCGGCGGCGGCGGATTGCCTTCGAGGGGCCCCAACCGGAGCCGCTGGCAGGAATCGGGATCGCCGAACTGATCGACCGGTTCCTGGCCTATGTCCGCCACGAGCGGGGGCTTGCGGCGAACACCCAGGCGGCCTACCGCCGGGATCTCGACGGCTTCGCCACCTGGCTCAGCGGCCGCAACCCGCTCACCGTGACGATTCAAGACCTGGGTGACTTCCTCGGTGATCTCGCCCGCCGGGGCCGGGCCCGGGCCAGCATCGCCCGGCAAGCGGCCACGCTGCGGAGCTTCCATGCCTTTTTGCAGCTTGAGGGCGTGGTGGCCGACAACCCGGCCGAACGGCTCGTACTCGGCCGCCGCGATGACACGATCCCGGGTGTTCTCAGCCCGCAGCAGGTTGATCGCCTGCTCGACAGCCCCTCACAGTTCACAGCGGCCGGCGGCCGCGACCGGGCCCTGCTCGAACTGCTCTACGCCACCGGCTGCCGGGCCTCGGAAGTTTCGGCGTTGCGACTAACCGACCTCCATCTCGACGAGCAGTTCTGCACCTGCCACGGCAAGGGGAACAAGGAACGGGTCGTTCCACTCGGCGGCCGGGCCCGGGAGGCGATCGCTGACTGGCTCACGCGGTATCGGCCGCGATTCAGCGGGCGGAGCGGCCCGAGTGAATGGCTTCTGCTGTCGACCCGCGGCAACCGGCTCTCCCGGATGCGAATCTGGGAAATCGTCCACGAGCATGCCACCGCTGCCGGCCTGCCAGCCGACATCTCGCCGCACACGCTGCGGCACAGCTTTGCCACCCATCTGGTGGCCGGCGGTGTCGACCTCCGGCATGTCCAGGAAATGCTCGGCCACGCCAGCATCGCCACGACCCAACGGTACACCCACGTCGACTCGGGCCGGCTCCGCAGCGTTCACGAGCAGTTCCACCCACGGCGGTGACGCCCGGCATTCTCAGCGGACACCATCGACGGCCAGGATCATTCGACCACGGCGGCCGGCGGCGCGAAGCTGATCTTCTTAATCATCTCGACCACGCGACCATCCTCGATGCGGCCCGAGACGGCTGTGATGGCCTGTACAACATGGGTGTAGTCGAGCTCCTCATCGCAGTCGAGTTCCAACTCAACATCCTCGGCCGTTCCACCCGAGGCCAGCGCCGCCTCCACGATGCCCGCCACCCGCTGCTGGAGGTCATCAAAGCCGGCCACCGGCTCACCGTTCATCGAGAGCGTCTGCAGGCCACCGGCCGGGTCGGCGGCGAGCCGGACACGGATGGGGGGCAGTTGCAGCTCGTCGGTCGGCGGGCCCGCCGACTTCGACAGCGGCATGCGGATATCAAAGTCTCCCTCGGGAGCGATGATGTTCAGCGTCAGCATGAAAAAGATCATCAGCTGAAAGACGACGTCGATCATCGGCGTCATGTTGATCGCCAGCTTCTCGAGTCGCCGGCGCTTCGGGGCAGGCTGGGCCATTGGTCACTCCGGCTTGTAAAGGGCGCGAAGGGCGAACCGCTCGAAGCCCTGTTCCTGGCAGATCCTGATGACCTGCTGGACGTCGCCGGTCCGGGCGCGGCCGTCGGCCCGCACGATCACGGTGGCCAGCGCCGGATCCTTGCCGGCAGCCACGATGATCTCCCGCTCCTGCTCAAGCGACCGGCCGATCTGGTCGACCGGAAGAATCTCACCGGCATAGAGCACCCCGCCGTCGGCGGTCAGTTGCATCGTGATCGGCGTTTCCACCACCCCCTCGGCCGGCTTGGCCAACTGGCTGGCTGGCAGCTGAATCCGCTCGTCCTGTTCAGCCTCGCTGAAGTTCAGCACGAACATGAAAAAGGTGATCAGCTGAAAGGTGACATCGATCATCGGCGTCATGTCGACCTCGACGGTCGCCGGCCCCTTGGTTCTGCCTGCCACTATCGCGACGCCTCTGCTTTCTTTTCCCGGTCACCGCAGCGCCCACTGACACCAGCGGCTGTCACTTCTTGGCCACCGGCACCTTGGCGATCAGTCGAATGCTCTCGGTGTCGAGATCGGTGGAAAATCGTTCCAGCCAATTCCGGAACAGGCTGAAGCAGGCGACCGCCGGGATCGCCAGCCAGAGCCCGATCAGGGTCGTGACCAATGCCTGGGAGATGCCCGAGGCCAGCTCAGCCGGCTTGGGCTGGGTCGCCGACTGGGCGATGACCGAAAAAGCCGCGACCATGCCGCTGACCGTTCCGAGCAGGCCAAACATCGGGGCCAGGGCTCCCACCAACGAGACGTAGCTGATCTTGTGCTCCAGCCGCATCACCTCCTCAGCCTGAACCTCCCGCATGGCCTCGAGGGCCTGCTCGTAGCCGACCTGCAGTTTCACCAAGGCCGCCGCAAGCACACGGCCCAGCGGCGAGTCGTCGGCCTTGGCCAGCTCATACGCCTGCTGGAACTCCTTTTTGTCGATGTGCGTCTCGAACCCTTCGACCAGGTCGGGCGGCAGGAGCACCGATCGCCGCAACTGTAGGAAGCACATCACCAGCAGCGCGACCAGCGCGAACGACAGGCCGAGGAAGACGATGACGAAGGTCGGGCCTAGCGCGCCGAAGTAATAGAACAGCAGGTTGCGTGGCGGAGGAGCGGAGCCCGGCTCGGCGGAAGCCGCCGCCGCGGCCGGTGCCAGCACCGCCGCTTCCGGTCCAGCCGCGTCATTCGCGGCCGGCTCCTGCCCCTGAGCCCCGGGGAGGCCCGCCATCAAGGCGGCAACGACCAGCAGTTGTCCCACCATCGACCGCATCGCTTCCTGCTTCTGCATCGTTCACATCCCTGTTTGCCAAGCCGGCAGGCGGTCCGCGGGCCTGCATCGCCTCCGACGGCCCAGCAGCCTACCGGCAGCAGGCGGGCTTCGCCAAGCCGCCCAGTCGGGTCAGTCAGCTGTCCGGTCCAGCCGATCCACCCAGGGGCTGTCCGGATAGGACGCTTCAAGTCGCCGGCGGGCCTCTCCGGCCCGCTGGGGATAGCGGCCCCGTTTCCAGAGCTCAACCAGACGGAAGAGTGCTTCGGCATGACTAACGGAATCACCGCTGTGGACCAGATCGACCGTGAGGTAGGCAATCAGCGCATCCTGCTCCCGGCCGGCGGCCAACAAGGCCCGCCCGAGCGTGGCATACCCGCGGGCAATCTGCCGCTGCGACTCTTCATCGGCGGCGGCCGGTGGTTCGACCAGGGCCAACAACTGGCGAACCTGCATGACCGCCTCGTCGGGACGGTCGAGGGCAATGAGGCATTCGGCTGCTCCGATGGTGGTGGCAGTCCGTTCCCGTCGGCTGGCCGGATCGGGTGCCGGCAGTTCCGCCGCGGCCGAAAAGACCGAAGCCGCCTCTGCCGAACGTCCCAGCTTCAGCAGGGTTTCGGCCTCGCGCCGGGCGGCGCGAATCGTCAGCGACGGTGGGCCCACGGCGAGTTGGCGATAGCGGGCCAGGGCCGCTTCCGGCCGGCCCGCGGCCAGCTCCAAATCCCCCGCCAACTCAAGCATCTCATAGCGATGGATGGTACGGCTGAAGCGGTCGAGGAAGTCTGTGACACCCGCACCGGCCGCGGCCAGCTCGGTGCCGGTGGCAATCGCCCGCCGGCCCGCGGCGACAGCCTTCACGTAGGCGTACTCTCCCCGGGCCACAGCCGAAGCAACCTCCAGCTCAACCGGAGTCACCTCGGCGATGACGTCAAGCGCAGCCTGATACTCGCCCTGCCCAAACAAACGCCTCGCCTCCGTGACCCGCGGTGGCTCACTGTCGAGTGCGAGGCTGACAATCTCACCGACAGTGATCTGTTGCGGACGCCCGGTCGATCCCTGAACCCGGAACTCAAGGGCGTCGGGGGTCATGCTGACCACCTCACCCAGCAGGGTGGCCGCCGCTGTTACGACCCGGTCGGCTGCCGCCAACGGGTGCGGGGGCCAGCCGAGCAAGAGGCCGCCGGCAAGCAGCCATGTCCAGGGTGAAACCGCCCCCTCCCCAGTCTGTTCCGCCCATGTCATGGCTGGTCTCCTAAGGGCTCCTGTAATTCCTGACTGAGCGCCGCGCGGAGCTGCTCGAACCGCTGCCGGAAGTCTTCTCCCCCGAGCGTCGGATGAAGCCGGGCCTCAATCTCGATCTCGGCGGCAGCCTGCCGGAACTGCCTGCGGCGGGCGGCCGCATCGGCCTCCCGGCGAGCCCAGGCCAGCCGGCAGCCGGCCAGTCGATAGCGGGCCTCGAAGTAGAGCCGCCTGAACTGGAGGTTCTCGTCATCGTTGCCAGCAAACGCTTGCCGGGAAATCCGGGCGGCCAGCCCGCCCCAGCCCCAGGCCGCTCCCCGCCCGACCGCGGCATCTTGGAACCGCCGGCAGGCCTCCGCCGCATCCGGCTGCTCCCGGGCGATCGCCTCGAGTAGTTCTGCCACCTCCCGCTGCACGAGCACCAAGCGGCCGGCCCGCGGATCACGAACCACCAGATCGATCTGCTCAAGGGCCTCCTGCCAGCGACCGACGGCCGTCCAGAGCCGGGCCAGCTGGAGCCTCAGGGCTGTCTGCTCCGGGCCCCCGGACGTGGCCAGCAGCCGCTCCGTGGCACCAGCGGCCCGTTCCAGAAGTTCGCGCCGCAGCGGCCGGGGGACCACCCCGTCGAGTGTCCCTTCAGCCTGCCCCAACCGGGCAAGGGTTGCGGCGGCCCAGATCGTCACCGCCCGCGGCGCGGGGGCAGCCGCGGCGATGGTGAGCAGGCGGCTGAGCAGCTGCAACGACGGTGCCAGGTCCTGCCCTGGCAACGCGGTGGCGGCAGCCTCAAGCTCCTCAAGCAGCCCGCGGCCAAGCACCCCTGCGGTTGCCGCCAGCCGAACGGCTGCAGCTTCATCCCCCGCCAGCTGCTGCTCCAGTGCGGTGATCGCCTCCAGTGCACGGGCGAACCTGCCGGTGGTCGTGAACCCCCGCAGGCAACAGGTCAGGCCTGCTTCAACAAGCTGCTGGGAATACCCCGCCTCCGGCTCCCGCAGCAGCGTCCAGGGACCGTACAGCGGATGGGTCAGCAGCGGGAACAGCCCCTCGGCCGCCTCACCCCCCACCGTCAGGGCAATCTGACAGCGGGCCACCGCCGCGGCCGCCGCCAGCGGAACATCCGGGCTGGCAAGCGGTCGCTCCCCGGCGATCAACTGAAGCCCCTCGTCGAGCCGGTCGGCCGCCCCACTGGCACAGCTGTCTGCGGTGTCCGACTCGGGCTCCCCGACGGACTCACCGGCCGACCCACAGAGTTGCCAAAGCGCCATGCCACCGCGAAGCAGGACCTCCGCCCGGCCGCTGCTGCTCAGGGACAATCCGGCAAGAATGGTCTCGATGGCAGCCCGGTCGGCTGCGGTGGCAGCCAGCTCGATTGCCAGCATGGCCGCCCCCGCCGATTCGGCATCCTCTGGCCACTGCCGCATGATCACCTCGGTGAGCCGGGCCAACTCACCGACCGCGGCCCGGCCCCAGGTCGTATTGGGCTGCGCCCGGAGTGCCTGCCAGCTGGCCAGAGCAATGGTCGCCGCCTTGCGGCTGATCGGTTCGGCCGGAGCAGTCATCAGAAACTGCTCCCCGATCGCAGCCGCCTCGTGATACCGATGGCTCTCGTACATGACGAAAGCCAGCTGGTAGCGGAGCTGGAGCAGTTGCTGCCGCCGGGTGGCGGGATCGTCCGGCGGGTCGGCCGCCCCCGCCGCCAACGCCTCACGGATCTGTTCCCTGGCGG
>CBFIHA010000004.1:0-82760 GCA_965662195.1 uncultured Pirellulales bacterium | reverse complement strand
CGTACCTGCGATAGCTAATCGGACAGGCGAGGGAAATGATGGCCTACATGGGCGGTCGTTCGGCAGCCGCTGTTTCCAAAACGATGAGACACAAGAAAAGCCACATTGCCTGACTGCTCTGCATCCTGTGGAAATTGTCGACCACCACAGAATGCGGCAGACCGGCAACACAGAAAAGCCTTGGTGTTTCTGATTTTTCCCGGACGAGGGGGGGAGACGTGGATGGCACGTTCAACCCACGGCGAGCATTCGGGTCACCATACGGGCCTCTGAGCAGTTCCCTCACCCGCCCAGCACGTCGGGCAGCATCTTGGCCAGCTGCCAGCGGCCCTTGGACCCGCCGGCGATGGCGGCGTACATATCAGCGACGCCGCGGGCCAGCTTGGCTCGCTTGCCGTGCCAGGGGAACCAGGGAGGGGTCGGCCAGACCGTCAGCGGGCCGCGGACAATCGAGTTGTGGACCAGCGGCAGCTGCTGCGGGTTGTGCACAAAGCCGATGCCGCTCTCAGGTTTTTCAATCGTCCCCCCGGGAAACCCGCCCCAGGGGACATTGCCGACCGCATAGCCCAAGGCCGACCAGGCATTGACCGCCACCACGCCATACCGCAGGTGCTCAATCAGCAGCTCCACCCGGGCCCGGTCAGGGGTCGACAGCCCGTCGGGCAGGGTCACGCTCGCCGCCAGGCTGCCGGGCAGGTCGTGGGTGAACCGCGAGGCGGCCACGCAGAAGTCTTCCATTGCGTCAGCCGCGACTGCCGTCTCGGCCGCCACCGGCACAAACCACTCCCGGGCAAACCAGTGGGGCTCGGCTTGGCGGTCAATGCTGGTCCGCAGGGTCGGCGGCAGACAGCCCTCAACCGGCGGCTGGCCGGTCGCCTGCTGCCAGAGGTCCACTGCCCCCGGATACCAGGCCGGCCTAGCTGGCAGGCTCGCCAGCCGCTGCTGAATCAGCCCCAGAAACCGCTCCCGCTGCTCCCACTGCCGACAGGTGATGACGACCTTGGTCGCGATACAGTTGCAGGACGAGTTGTTGGCGATTGAGGCGGCGATCTGATCGGCCTGAAAGGCGAGGGCCTTCTCTGAATACCTGCCCGGCACCACGATCCAGGGCGTGACGTTGCCCAATTCACAGCTGACCGGCTTGGCCAGCGGCCCACTGCCATCACCGTCTACCAGCCGGCGGAAGGTCGCCTCGCCACCGGTGAGATGCACATGGGTCACCTCAGGGGCGGCGATGGCAGCCGCCGCCACCTCGGCCCCGCCGGCCACCACCGCCAGCAGGCCCGCCGTGATCAGCGGCTCAAGGGCCCTCTCAAACACCGCTGCCAGCGGCGCCTGCACTGGATGCAGCTTGAGGAGCACGGCCCGGCCAGATTCAAAAATCTGGCAGATCGCGTCGGCCGCCGACAGGCCGGTGACGTTGCCCGCCCCCAGGACCACCGCCACACCGGCCGACTCGGGCCGGGGCTGGCAGGCTTCCTGCCAGGTTCGCAGGAAGGTGTCGAGGCTGCCGGGGTTGGCACAGCGGACCGTGGCAGTGTGCCCGCGGAAGATCGTGGCGTCGTGCAGCGGCTTGACCGGCATGACATCGACCGCAACCAACGAGGTCGGAGCAGCAAACGGCACCCCCACGGGGGCGGGCTGCCGATGCACGATGCAAGGGCTCGACATCACCGCCGGCAGGCTCCGGGTGGCAGTATCGGAGTTGGCGGCAGCGGTCAGCAGCAGCAACCGCTGGGTCGGAATCGGTCCCGTCGCCAGTTCCTCGGCCGTCAGTGTCGTCCGCAGATCGGCCGAAATGTCCTGCGGCCCGCCAGGGCCAGTCGCCTTGATCGCTACGGCAGCCTCCGTCCAGGCCGCTGCTTCAGCCGTCACGCTGCGGGCCGCCTGGGTGGCAATGGCCGCCCGCTGAGCGGCTGGCCGGTTTGCCCACGACTCAGCCCCACGGGCAAGCCGGGGAAGGACGGCTGAAAGATCAAAATCGCTTGGCTGGATCACTGGCATGCGCTTTCTGATGACGGGTCGGCTTCGTTGTTATCAGGATAGGGGACTCACCGCGAAACTATCATTTTCCGATGCAGTGCCGCGAGAAGACCCGGTCGATGATGTCGGTGCCGATCACGGCACCAGTCACTTCGCCGAGGGCATCGATTGCCTCCCGCAGCAGGACCGCCAGGAGAGCCTCGTCGGCAGGCAGGCCGTCAGCGGTGCCGGCAAGCAGCTGCCGGGCCGACTCCAGTGGCTGCCGGGCTGCGGTGATGCCGGCCCGCAGCCGCAGGGTCGCCGGGCTCTGCTGGGGAAGGCCGGCCACGGTGTTCAAAATCTGCTGCCGCAGCAGCTCAACTCCAATGCCGGTTGCCGTGCTGGTGATGAGGGCCTGCTCAGCAGAGGCCGGTGCCTCGGCCAGGCGGTCACCCCGAGTCCGCAAATCGATTCGCGGGACACCCGCGGGCAGTTCAATCTCCGGGCCTGCACTGCCCGCCGTATCACGGCAGACCACGACCACGTCGGCCCGGCCGATTTCCTCGCGGGCCACCCGGTCGGCAGCCGCGACAACCGACGCCAGCAGCTGGTCAGGCTCAGCCGCCGCCTGCCGGGGTGAGCCCAGCACGCCGGCTAAGTCGATCAGCAGACAGGCCGGCGTGCCGGCAGCATCAACCAGCTCGCCGCCGATCCAGTCGCGGGTCGTGCCCGCGGCATCCTCGACCAACGCCGCCTCGCGGCCGAGCAGGGCATTGAACAGGCTGCTCTTGCCGATGTTGGGCGGACCGGCCAGCACGACCCGGGGCAGCCCGCCGCTGACCGAGGCCTCACGGCTGGCCAGCTGTGCCGCCACGGCATCCAGCGCAGTCAGTACTGGCTCAAGCTGCGGCAGCAGGTGCTCAGCGGCGGTCTCGGCCACCGGAACGGCATCCGGCGTGAGGTCGTCGGCAAAGTCGATCGCCGCTTCAATGTCGGCGACCAGGTCGAGCAACCTCCCCCGCAGCTGTTCAACTGCTCGGCCGACGCCGCCGGCCATGCGGTCGAGCGCGGTGCCCAGTTCCGCTGGCGTTCGGGCATCGACCACCGCCACCACCGCCTCGGCCTGCAGGAGATCGATCTTGCCCGCCAGAAAGCTCCGCAACGAAAACTCGCCACCCCGGGCCAGCCGCGCCCCCAGCCGGCAGGCCTCCTCGACCACTGCCGCCTGCAACAGCGGCGAACCGGGCAGCTGCACCTCGGCCGCGGCGGCCCCCAGCGGACCGGCAGGCCCCGGCCAGAACAGCACCGCCACCGGAAGCTCCCCCCAGTCACGGCCGAGCGAATCGGCGTGCAGCCGCACCGGAACCTGCCGAGCTGGCTGGCCGGCTGCTGGCAGTTCCAGCGGCGTTTTGTCGCTGGCCGTAAACAGCCGCCCGAGCAGTTCCGTCAGGCCCTCGCCCGTCAGCCGCACAATCGCCCGGGCGGCCGGCCGAGGCGGCGTCGCCGGGGCGACAATCAGATCAGTGGTGGAGGGAACGCTCATCGTCCGATGCTTCCGCCAGGAGCCCGCCACCCGCAGCTGAACCAACCGCACGCAAAAGCCCTACCGCCGCTTTTTCCGCTTGCCGCGGGCGGCGGCCGCTAGGCCCGCCGGCTTGCTGCTGATCGCATCGACAACCGTGGGACCACCCGCTCCGGCCAGCGCCGCCCCCGGCTTGGCCGTTGGCAGCATCAGCCGCTCGGCGATGCCCCAGAGGCTCGAGGCGATGAAGTAGAGGCAGAGGCCGCAGGGCACCTTGAAGAACATCACCGCCATGAAGAGCATCATGTACTTCATCACCTGCTGCTGCATCTTGGCCTGCTCATCGACCGCCGGCGGCATGAAGAGCTTCTGCTGCCAGAGAAACAGGCCGATGGTCAGCAGCGGAAAGATGTTCAGGTACGGCCCCAGCCAGCCCTCGGGGGTGACCAGAAAACCCGGCATGAAGTTCGACCAGTCGAGCATCATGTCGGGGGCAGCAAGGTTTGAGCACCAGCGGACAGCCGAGCTGAACAGCGGCGCCTGCCGCAGTTCGACATCGGTCGCCAGCGACCGGTAGAGCCCCATGAAGATCGGGATCTGGATGAAAACCAGCAGGCAGCCGCCGGCCGGGTTGTAGTTGTGCTTCCGCCAGAGTTCCTGCGTGGCTGCCGTCCGCTTCTGCGGATCATTTTTGTACTTCTCGGCGATTGCCTTCATTTCCGGCTGCAGCACCTGCATCTTCTGCGACGAGATCGCCTGCTTGCGGCTGATCGGGAACATCGCCCCGCGGACGATCACCGTCAGCAGGATGATGGCAATGCCGTAGTTCCTGACGATCGCATGCAGCACATGCAAAATGGCGATCATCGGCCGGGCCACCCAGCCGAACCAGCCGTAATAGACGAGGTCGTTCATCGCCGCCCGCGGTGGCCCAAAGCTGGCCAGTAGTTCGGGTTTCTTCGGACCGGCGAAGATGTCGTAGCGATGCGTGACCGTCTGCCCCGGCTCTAGGGCAAGCTCCCGCGAAAGCAGCCGGCAGCTGACATTGACCAGCTTCCGGCGGGCCGCTTCGGGTACCTCACCAACAACCAGCGGCTGCACTTCGGCCAGCAGCGGCACCTCCGGCCCATCGACGGCGGGAATCAGGCCCGAGGCAAAGTAGAGGGCATCGACACCAGCAAACGAGAGTGGTTTGCCCTCGAGCACGGCGGTGGGCGGCTGCTCGGTTTCCTCATCGGCAAGGGTCAGGCTGCTCACCAGGGCGGTCGGCTCGCCGACAAACCGCATGGCCACATCGCGGACGCCGAGCGTGCCCCAGGTCCGGGAGATTCTCGCAGCGTACCACCAGCCCTCGGTCGGTAGCCCGTTGGGGCCGTCGAGGGCATATTCAAGCTGCGTCGGCTCAGCAGCAGAAAACGACACCCGCAGCTGCAGCCGGTAGCGGCCCGCCCGGGCGTCGTCGACCTGACCCACCGGATCGTCGGCCGCTGTCACGAGCCGGTATTCCTTGACCACCTCGAGGCCACCGGCCAACCGGCGGCTGAATCGCACAGCCCGCCCGTCCTCCACCGCCTCAGCGTCCCAGTCAAGCTGTTCAAGCTCTTGGCCTGGCAGTTCACGCTCGGAGTCAGGCCGGGCATCGCCATCACGTGAGGCCAGCGACAGCCGGAAGGAGAGCGGATCGTGAAAGCCGGCAGCCACGTCGGCCACCGGTACGGCGGAGAACTCCGGCCGGATCACCTCGAGCGGTCGCCGGGTGGGCTGCACCTCGACATCCTGCTCCGGGCCCAGGCCATCACCATTGGGCCGCCGGAAGGTGAGCTGAAGTGGCCGCCGCGGCTTGGACCGGGCCAGCACAGCCACCAGACTCTGCGGGTCGGGCGTGTTGGAGTCGGCCACCCGCACGATGACGTCGCCGGTCCGCAGACCAGCCGCCGCCGCCGGCGTGCCCGCACCGACCACGCCAAGCCGACAGCCTTCCGGTACGACATCGGCAGCCAGATGACCGATATAGGCTCCGCGGTCATCCTGATCGTGGAACTGCTCGCCGGCCAACTCGATCCGCTCGACCGTGCCGCCCCGGCTGGAGAGCGTCACCAGCATGGCCGCCGGGCCGTCGGGATCGAGTGAGCCCAGAGCCAGATGACGCCGCGGGGCGGTGGCGGCCGCTGCTGTGAGCACAGCCCCGTCGCCGGCAGCGGCAGCCTGCTTAGCCGCAGTTTGGGCGGCCGAGCCGACCGGGCCGGAAGCTCCACCCACGGCCGGTTCTGCCGGCCGCATTTCCTGAGAATTCTTATCCTGCTCCGCCGGCTCCTGCTGAGCCACTTCAGGCTCTTCGGGCGGCCGGGGGAAAAACACGGACCGGAGCACCTGGCTGCTCAGTACGGCGGCCAGCGAAATAGCGATAAAAAAGGCGTAGCGGCGTTCCACGGGCGGTCCGTCAGCGGGTTGGGCTCAGAAAACCGGCAGTGTAGCAGACCAGTTGGGCCGTTCGCAGGCTACGGATTAGCCGCGGCCAACGACATTTTTTGAAAGCCGGAAGCGGAAGCGAACTCCGGGAAGCCCGAGGCACGAGCCGAGGAGATGCGTGTCGTGGATCAGAAAACGTCGTTTCCCTCAGCTCGCGCTTCGGGCTTCGAAGCATGGGCTTTTTGGCCGATAGCGGTGAAGCACGACGTCCGAGCTTTCCGTGAAACCAGCCATAAAGCCAGCAGTACAGCTACCGTCCCAGCAGCAGCCGGTCGCCAAGAAAATTGTCGAGATCGGGAATGGCGTGGATCTTCGCGGCCGTCGTTTTCACCTCGTAGGGAATCCGGCGGAACCGGACCCGCTCAAAATCTTCGACGATGACATAGCAGGACCGTGGATCGTTGTCACGCGGCTGTCCAACCGAGCCGACGTTGATCATCGCCTTGGTTGTCGGCAGCGTCATCCGCACCTCCGACGTGCCCGATCCCACCGCCGCCGCCACGAATTCCGGAGCAAGGGTGAACACCCCGGGAATGTGGGTGTGCCCCTGAAAGCAGAGCCGCTCCACCAATTCAAAAATGTGTTTGAGCTTCAGCGGATTGTAGATGTCCTCGGGAAAGACATATTCATCCAGCGGCCGCCGGGCCGAACCATGCACGAAGAGGGTCTCTTCCTCCTTGAAGCTCCGCGGCAGTTCCCCGAGAAAGTCACTCAGGCTGTCATCGGGATGCCGGAGCCGCTGATCGTGCCGCTCAAGCTGTTCGCGGGTCCAGCGGATCGCCCGCTCGGCTCCGATGTTGAAGCCCTCCGGATCGAACAGGGCCCCCTGGTCGTGGTTGCCCAGGATGGTTTTCTGGCATCGCTGCCGCACCAGTGACAGGCACTCGCAGGGGTCGGGGCCATAGCCGACCACATCGCCAAGGCAGTAGATGGCATCGACCTGCTGCTGGTCGATGTCGGCGAATACGGCCGACAGGGCTTCGAGGTTGCCGTGGATATCACTGATGATGGCGAGCTTCACTAATTGTTCCCTGCCGTCGGATCGGCCTCAAGGGGTTGGACGGGCGATCCAACGGGGCGGCGGCCGTGCGGCAAAGCATGCCCACGGACTGCCAACAAAAAGTATGCTGCCGGCTTCACGACGGTCAAGGAACCCCCGCCAACGATGTCACGAAACAGGCCGTTTGTTGCCATTGAAACCAGTAGCAGCCCCGGCAGCGTGGCAGTCGGAACGGGACTGGACCGGCTCCATGAGCAGGTGTTCCCTCCGGCGGGCGACCACGGCCGTGGACTGATTCCTGCCATTGTGGAACTCACCGAGGCAGCAGGCTGGCCCCTGGCCGACGTCGGGCTCGTTTCGGTCGCAACCGGCCCCGGTTCTTTTACGGGGCTACGGGTGGGGGTCACCACGGCCAAGGCGATTGCCTGGGCAGCCGACTGCCGGATCGCGGCCATTCCGACTGCCGCCTGCCTCGCTGCCCAGGCAGTGGCCGCCGGCAGCCCGGTCGGGCCGGTGCAGGTCGTCTTCGATGCTGGTCGCGGCGAGCTTTATGCCGTCACCGCATCGCCTGCCGGGCCGCCGGGAGCAACCGACGCGGGCTGTTCGTGGCAGCTCCAGGTGACCGGCCTGCTAAAACCTGGGGCCTGGCGTGACGGCCTGCCCCGTGGAGCGGTCGTCACCGGGTCGGGCTTGGCGTTGGGCGACCCACTGCTCACCGAACTGCCCGACGCCCGGCCCGACCTTTGGATCGCTACCCCAGCCGTTCGCCAGCCAACCGCATCCACCGTTGCCCGTCTCGGGCTAGCCGCAGCGGAACGCAATGAACCGGTCGATGCGGCGGCAGTCAGACCGATCTACCTGCGGGCCAGCTACGCCGAAGAAAAGAAGGGCTGAAAGCGAGGCGAGCAGTTTTCGCCTGCCCCACGACCGACGGTAGGCCGTCCACGGCAGGCAGGGTACGATGACGGGTTCTCGGACACTCCCCTTCTCCCATTCCGGTGTCATGCAGCCCATCCGTAAACTCCTCGTCGCCAACCGCAGCGAAATCGCCATCCGGATCTTCCGTTCGGCCCACGAACTGGGCATGCGGACGGTCGCCATTTACGCCCATGAAGATCGCTTTGCCCTCCACCGCTTCAAGGCAGACGAGGCCTACCTGATCGGCAAATCGGGTGAGCCGTTACGGAGCTACCTTGACATCGAGAGCATCGTGGCCCTCGCCCGGGCCCACGGCGTCGATGCCATCCACCCGGGCTACGGCTTCCTGTCAGAAAACGCCGATTTCGCCCGGGCCTGCGGCAAAGCCGGTATCATTTTTGTCGGCCCCCGGGTCGAGCTGCTCGAAAATCTGGGGGACAAAACCGCCGCCCGCGACCTGGCCCAGCGGGCCGGGGTGCCGATTCTGGCTGGCTCACCCAAGGCAGTCGAAAGCCTCGACGACGCCCTTTCCATCGCCGACGGCCTCGGCTATCCGGTAATCCTCAAGGCGGCCCACGGCGGCGGCGGCCGCGGCATGCGGGTGGTCCGCGTCAGGGACGAACTGCCCGGGGCCCTCGAAAGCGCCCAGCGAGAAAGCAAGACCGCCTTTGGCAGCACGAGCGTCTTCGTCGAAAAGTTCATCGAACGGGCCCGGCACATCGAGGTGCAGCTGCTGGGCGATACCCACGGCAGCCTCGTCCATCTTTACGAGCGGGACTGCTCGGTGCAGCGACGGCACCAGAAGGTGGTCGAACTGGCGCCGGCACCGAACCTCGCTCCGGCCCTGCGGGACCAGATCTGTACGGCGGCCCTGGCGATCGGCCGGACCGCCCGCTATGAAAACGCCGGCACAGTTGAGTTTCTGGTCGATGCCGACGCTGACCGCTTCTACTTTATTGAAGTCAACCCGCGGATTCAGGTCGAACACACGGTGACCGAGGAGATCACCGGGATCGACATCGTCCGGCGGCAGTTGCAGATTGCCGCCGGCCACCGGCTTTCCGACCCCGAGATCGGCCTGCCCGACCAGGCCGCCGTCCGGACGATGGGGGCGGCAATTCAGTGCCGGGTCACCACCGAAGACCCTGAGAACCGCTTCCTGCCCGATTACGGCCGGATCACCGCCTATCGCTCGGCCAGCGGCATGGGCATCCGGCTCGATGCCGGCACGGCCTTTTCAGGCGCAGTTGTCACGCCCTACTTCGACTCGCTGCTGGTGAAGGTGACCGCCCGCGGCCTCACCCACACCGAAACCGCCGGCCACATCGAACGCTGCCTGCAGGAGTTTCGGGTTCGCGGGGTGAAGACCAACATCCCGTTCCTGATCAACCTGGTCACCCATCCAGAGTTTCTTGCCGGCAACTGCACGACGCGGTTCATCGACGAAACGCCGAGCCTGTTCGACTTCCCCGTCCGGCAGGACCGGGCGACCCGGCTGCTGACCTTTTTGGCCGAGACAATCGTCAATGGCAACCCGCTGATGAAGAACCGTCGGCCGGTCGCCCGCCGGACACCGGCGGTCATCCCCGACTTCGACCCCAAGCAGCCCCCACCTGCAGGCAGCCGGACCAGGCTGCTGGAACTGGGCCCCGAAAAATTCGCCGCCTGGGTGCGGGACCACAAGGGGCTGCTGCTCACCGACACCACCATGCGGGATGCCCACCAGTCGCTGCTGGCCACCCGGATGCGGAGCTACGACATGCTCGCCGTGGCCGACGCCTATGCCCGGCTGGCAGGCGGCCTGTTCTCACTGGAGATGTGGGGCGGGGCCACCTTTGACACGGCGATGCGATTTCTCAAGGAGTGCCCCTGGGAGCGGCTGACCCGGCTGCGAGAGAAGATCCCGAACGTCCTCTTCCAGATGCTGCTGCGGGCCAGCAACGCCGTCGGCTACACCAACTATCCCGACAACGTGGTGCAGGCTTTCGTCAAGGAGTCGGCCGCCGCTGGTATCGACCTGTTCCGGGTGTTCGACCCACTCAACTGGGTGCCGAACATGGAGGTCGCCATGAAAGCTGTCCGCGACAGCGGCGGCCTCTGCGAGGCGACCGTCTGCTACACCGGCGACGTGCTCGACCCGAAGCGGGACAAGTACACGCTGAAGTACTACGTCGATCTGGCGAAGGAACTGGAGAAGCGGGGTGCCCACCTGCTGGCCGTCAAGGACATGGCCGGCCTCTGCAAGCCCTTCGCCGCCGGCCGGTTGGTCAAGGCCCTGCGTGACGAAATCGGCCTGCCAATTCACTTCCATACCCACGACACCTCGGGGGCATCGCTGGCCAGCTGCCTGGAGGCCGCCAAGAGCGGCGCCAGTGCTGTTGATGCCGCCATGGCCCCCTTCTCCGGTCTGACCAGCCAGCCAAATCTCAACGCCATCGTCGAGGCGGCCCGCCACACCGAACTCGACACCGGCCTCGACCCCGAACCCCTACGGCTGCTGACGCACTATTGGTCGGCTGTCCGCGAATACTACGCCCCGTTTGAATGCGGCATGAAGGCCCCTGACGCCGATCTCTACCTGCACGAGATGCCGGGCGGGCAGTTCACCAACCTGTTGGAGCAGGCCCGGGCCCTGGGCCTCGCCGACCGCTGGGAGGACGTCTGCCGGACCTACGCCGAGGTCAATCAGTTGCTCGGCGACATCGTCAAGGTGACGCCCACCAGCAAGGCAGTGGGTGACCTCGCCCTGCTGCTGGTGACCAACGACATGCAGGCGGGCGAACTGGTGGCCAGCACCCGCGAGATCGCCTTCCCCGAGTCGGTGGTCGATCTGCTCTCCGGCCGGATGGGCCAGCCCCCGGGCGGCTTCCCGCCCGAGGTCGTCGCCCGGGTGGTCCGCAACCAGACCATCATTGATGGCCGTCCCGGAGCGACCATACCGCCGGCCGACATGAGCGAGGCGGCCGCCGAGGTCGCCACGATTGTCGGCCGCGAGGCCTCGCCCCGGGAAGTGGCCTCATGGCTGCTCTACGAGCGGGTCTTCCAGGACTTCGCCCGGCACCGGGCCGACTATGGCGATGTGGCGGTGCTGCCCACGCCGGCCTTTCTTGAGGGGCCCAAGCCCGGCGAGGAACTGTTTGTCGACATCGAGCCGGGCAAGACGCTGGTGATTCGGCTGCTGACCGTCGGCGAGCCCCATGCCGACGGCACCCGCACGGTCTTCTTCGAACTCAACGGCCAGCCCCGCAGTGTGACCGTGGCCGACCGCACCCTCGAGGGAACGATTCAGCAGCGGCCCAAGGCGGTCATCGGCGACCCCCGTGACATTGGCGCGCCGATGCCCGGCCTGATTGTCACGGTGGCAGTCAAGCCGGGTGACAGCGTGAAGAAGGGGGACAAACTGCTGAGCCTGGAGGCGATGAAAATGGAGACCACCGTCTACGCTGAGCAGGACGGCACCCTGGCCGAGGTACTGGTGTCACCCGGCACGCCGGTGGAAGCGGGAGAGCTGATTGCACGTTACGCTGACGCGTAACGGCGGCTTGCAATGCCATCCCTGGCCATTG
Source organism: uncultured Pirellulales bacterium (assembly GCA_965662195.1). Lineage (GTDB taxonomy): Bacteria > Planctomycetota > Planctomycetia > Pirellulales > UBA1268 > UBA1268. Next base: position 71,323 of record CBFIHA010000004.1, on the reverse strand, counting down.
CAAGCCTGCGGGCGGAGCGGTCGCAGCCAAGGTCCGTTGTTTTCCGTTCTTCGTATCTTTATCAGGACACGCCGGCGGGTCCACCTGGACGCCACTCACTCGTCCTTGAGCAGATCCTTGAACACCTTGCGGACCTTGACAACCTTCGGTGCGATCACTGCCTGGCAGTAGGGCTGAAAGCCGTTGAGGGCGAAGTAGTCCTGATGATAATCTTCCGCAGGATAGAAGACCGTCGCTGGTTCAAGCTTGGTCACAATCTTGGACGGAAACACCTTGGCCGCGTTCAGCCTGATGATCACCTGCTGGGCGATCTGCTTCTGCTCATCGTCGTGGAAGAAGATCGCGGAGCGGTACTGGGTGCCGACGTCGGCCCCCTGCCGGTTGAGCGTGGTCGGATCGTGGGTGCTGAAGAATATCTCCAGCAGCTTTTCATACGGCACGACCACCGGGTCATAGGTGATCTCAACCGCCTCGGCATGGCCGGTGGTACCACTACAGACCTGTTTGTAGTTCGGGTTCGGCACCTGGCCACCGATATAGCCGCTGACCACGCTTTCCACACCCTTGATCTGGGCATAGACCGCCTCGGTGCACCAGAAACAGCCACCGCCAAAGGTTGCCTTGGCAGTCGCTGCCTCTTCGGCCGCCTGCGTCTGCTCCGTCATGATTCCTCCAGCAAGGGTCAGCACGACCAGAAAGGCCGCAAGTGCTTTGGCAACACGATAGCGATCCGCAAGACTGTTGACAGTCATACCACCCCTCCAGTTTGGTCAAACCCGGTCGTGTGGCTTTTATTTGCAGGCTGGGCGGCCCGAAAAAAAGCCGGCTCAAGTACGTACCGCAGCGGCTTCGCCGCCCACTCACCAGCATAGTCGACCCCGATTCGCGGCGTCCGCTCAATTTGCCGGCGGGGCACAGTAGGCCCCAATTCAAGCCAGAGCCCCGCGGCGGTTCCGGCCAACAGGCCATCATGCCGACGGTTGATGGCAAATGCCTTGGTCAGCCGCCCCGGTCCCGACGCCTGCCCCGCCCCCCGGATCAGCACCGCCGCTGGCAGCCCCTCTCGGCCAGTGACAATGTTGAGCATCCAGTGCAGCCCGTAGCAGAGGTAGACGTACCAGTGGCCGGCCGGACCGAACATGGTGCGGTTGCGGGCAGTCGGGCCGGTGCGGCCATGGCAGGCGAGATCCTGCGGGCCGAGGTAGGCCTCGGTCTCGAAGATGGCATGCCGCTCGACACCGCCCCCCGGGCTACTCACCGCAAGCCAGCAGCCGAGCAATTCCCGGGCCACTGAATCGGCCCGGCGGGCAAAGAATGCCGGTGGCAGCAGTTCTCCCGGCTTCAGCCCCCCCTGAGTGACGGATGGTCGAGCCGAGTGCCTCTTTCGGCCGACGGCGTTTTCTGCTCTTTTAGGTTTCGGTTGAGACGATTTTCGTTGCCGTGAACGCGTCATGCTGCGGCTCGAAGCCGGTTGCTACCCGCCGGCCTCACCCTGAAGGAGTCTTCGATGCAAGGAACGCTGCCGGCCGGCGTTGCCCCGGACGAGACACTATCGCCCGCGGACACCGCTGGTGCCCCCGCTTGGATTCGCGACGCCCGCCAGACCATCGGGCGGTCGGGGACCGACTTTTTCAAGGTTTCTCCCTTTCGCTATTGGACCGACTTTCTGGTCAGTCTGGTGCTGGCCTACGGGGCTGCCACAGTCTACCTGCTTGCCCCGCTGGGCTCCTGGCAGCAGCTGGTCGCCTTTCCGATCGCGGTCTTCTGGCTCTACCGTCTCGGGTCGCTCATCCACGAGGTCTGCCACCTCGGGGCCCATGAGCTGCGATTCTTCAAGGTGACCTGGAATCTGCTCGTCGGCGTTTTCACGCTGACGCCCTCTCCGTTTTTCACCCGGCATCACCGCGACCATCACAGCCAGCGGATGTACGGCACCCCAGAAGACCCGGAGTATGTCGCCAACGTGCTGGAGGCCGGCAACTGGAAGAGTGCGGTGGGCTACGGCTTGTTCATCCTCGCCTTTCCGATCCTGGTTTTCCTGCGATTCCTGCTGGCGCCACTGTCATTTTTGCATCCGCGACTGCGGCGGTTCGTGCTGGAGCGGGGCAGTGCGCTGACACTCAATCTGCGGTACCAGCGGCGGATCACCGATTTTGACCGCCGAGTGATCACGGTGATGGAACTGCTCTGCTTCCTGCGGGCGGCGGCGATTCCGCTGGCGGTCTTCACGGGGGCGGCACCGCTCAGCCGGATTCCCCTGCTCTACGCCCTCGGCCTGACCACCCTGGTGATGAACCAGATGCGACAGCTGGCCGATCATCACTTTGAAGGTGACGGCAGTCGCAGCAACGTCGAGGCCCACATCCTCGATTCCTGCAACTATTCAGGCAGCGATCCGCTGACCCTCCTCTTCTTCCCGTTCTCGATCCGCTACCACGCCCTCCACCACCTGTTTCCGTCGCTGCCTTACCACAATCTTGCCGGCGCCCATGCCTACCTGACCGAGCATCTGCCCGAAGATTCCCCCTACCACGGCCTCGACCAGCCCGGCTGGTGGCCGGTGGCCAAACGGACGGTTTTCGGAGGAGTACGCCCGGCCGCGGCGGCGTAGTGTTGAGAGAAAAAGCGATCTGCTCGGGACAAGGAAACAGATGGAAGCAGGGATTGTCGGGCTGCCGAATGTCGGCAAGAGCACGCTGTTCAACGCGCTGACGATGTCGGTGGCAGCCCAGAGTGCAAACTATCCGTTCTGCACAATCGAGCCGAACGAGGGCATGGTCAGCGTCCCCGACAGCCGACTCGACCGGATCACGGCAAAGATCACCACCCAGAAGGTGATCCCGGCCGCCCTCAAGCTGGTCGACATCGCCGGGATCGTGAAGGGGGCCAGCGAAGGCCAGGGCTTGGGCAACAAGTTCCTCTCACACATCCGTGAGGTCGATGCAATCCTGCAGGTGGTCCGTTGCTTTGACGACCCCGATGTGATCCATGTCGCCGGCACGGTCGATCCGGTCTCCGACATGGAGACGATCGAGTTGGAACTGCTGCTGGCTGACCTGCAACACCTGGAGAACCTGCTGCCAAAGGCCGAACGCAACGCCCGCGGGCCCGACAAGGAAGCCAAGGCCAAAGTCGAGGTGCTTAAAAAATGCCAGGCGCATCTGGCTGCTGAGCAGCCGATCCGCACACTTGAATTGCCCCCGGTTGAGCGCAAATTGATCAAGGAACTCGGCCTCCTCTCAGCCAAGCCGATTCTTTACGTCGCCAACGTCGACGAGACCGACCTGGCTGGCACCGGTCCGCTGGTTGAAAAAGTCCGCGCCGCGGCAGACGCCGCCGGGGCCGATGTGGTCACCGTCTGTGCGAAGTTGGAAGCGGAACTGGCCGAACTTGACGAGGCCGATCGGGCCGAGATGCTCGTCGACGTCGGCCTGACCGAGCCGGCCCTCGGCGTGCTGGCCCGGGGGGCCTACAAGACGCTGGGCCTGCAGAGTTTCTTCACGGCGGGTGAAAAAGAGGTCCGGGCCTGGACCGTGCCAGTCGGGGCAACTGCCCCCCAGGCTGCCGGTGTGATTCACACCGACTTCGAAAAGGGCTTCATCAGGGCCGAAATCTACTCGGTGGAAGACCTTGAAGCCCTCGGCAGCGAAAAGGAGATCCGGGCCGCTGGCAGGCTTCGCGTCGAAGGCAAGGAGTACATGATGCAGGACGGCGACGTCTGCCACTTCCTGTTCAACCGTTAGCTGGGCCGTGAGAAAACCTGCCACCGCACGATGCGGCGATCAGCAACCTCGAAACACTGCGTTGTCGTCGGGTGTTGCCTGGATAAAATGGCAAGCGACCGTCGTCGCGGGCGCGGGGGGGAAGGAGTCGTTCGCCCATGGAACGCTGACCAGCCCGCCCAGAATAGTTCTTGGGTCCGAACGCTGAACGCCGACATCCCGCAAAACACCTTGAACCGAAAACGCTCGAACGCCGAAACAAGCGGTGCTGCCTGCCCGCACTGAGAAATCGGCCTTCTTTTCAATTCGCAGACACTCAGCAACCCGGTGAGAATGCCCGTCCGCCCGCAGATCATCGTTTTGACATACCACAAGACGGGCACGGTCTTGTTCCATTCGATCATGGCATCTGTCGCGGCTCACTTTGGGCTAACGTTCGGCCAGTATTTCGGGCGGGTTGAGCGGGTTGATCCGGCATTGGACATCGTTTTGCTCGCTCACTCATTGGTTGGCCCCCGCTTTGTGGCCCGGCCATTTCGAGCCATCCGAGTCGTTCGGGATCCTCGCGACATTTGGGTTTCAAGCTATCTGTATCATCGCCGTTGCAGTGAAGCCTGGTGCACCAACACCAACTTCGATCCATCTCCACCGATTACTTTCCCTCAGGTTGACTACTCGTTCCAGCACCAGCCTGAAGCATGGAAACAGCGTTACCTGGCCCGACTCGGCAATAAGTCTTACCAGCAAAACCTGCTCGAGCGCGACCGCTCGGCGGGCCTCGCATTTGAGCTGGAGGGGTATTCCGGCCAGACGTTCGAGGCTATCCGTAGCTGGAGACTCGGGGCTGGCAGAACACTTTTGTGCGCTGAGACCGCAGACCAGACGATTCAGAAGATCAGCCACGTCCAGCCGGGCCTCCTCGCCGAGGGAGTACCCGCAACCACCCCTCCCAGCCCTGGACAAGCCGTCGACGGTCTCCTGCTCGTACAGCTTGAGGCTCTGCGAGTGGACTTTGACGCTGCTTTCACAACTATTTTCTCACCTTTGGGATTTTCTGATCGAACGTGCACCGTAGCGGTCGAGATCGCCCAACGTCACGACCTCGCGAGGATGAGCGACGCCCAGGTGGCACAGAACAAACACATCCATTCTCGGGATCCAACAAGATGGCGGTCATTTTTGTCGACCGCCCAGGTCAAATCTTTTGAAAAACGCCACGCGGATATCATCCTGGGCCTGGGGTACCGTCTCGAACACAACGAAACCGAAGAGGCTTGTGCAGAGGGGGTCCTTCCCCCTTTGCCTGCCGGAATAACCATGGGAGCCAGCCAGGCTGACCCCAGTAACGCGCGAAGGCATCGTGCGGTGAGAATGATCTATTGCGACCCTGCTTTGCGAACCTATTCCGGCCATTCCTTCACCTTCGGAAAGCACTACCGGGACGGCTTCCACTCGCTCGGCCAGCCCACGGTGACACTTGCTCACCGCGAAGTTGACACCCCCATCAGAGCGGCGCTGAAGGCTCACGGGGCGTTTCGTCTCTGCCCTTCCAGCCGCACATCTGCCGACCCGCTCTGCGGACCGATCAAGTCGTATCTCGATGTATCGCAGGCGATTTACGAGGATCTGGCCGCCGTTGAGGGGATCGACCCTGATGATCGCTTCGTCTTTGACGCCTCATCGCCAGCTGCCGTAGATGGCCTCACCCGCTGGATGCACTTCCGTGGAGCCAGCTGTCCACGGGTGGTTGTCATGCTCCACAACGCCGCCGGGGTCACGGGGCGGAGGCTCCCCGACGGCAAAGTCGAGGCGGTGCCAATCGGACCAGAGCCTGCCCTCTACCGGCTGGCCGGCCTGAGCATTCCGGCAGCAATCACCCCCCGCCTGGCATTCGCCACAACCTACGACTGCTATGCAGCCGTCTATGCGGAACTCCTCGGTCATCCCGTGCAGCAGACGCCGCATCCAGTCGCAGCGGTGGCGGAGCCCGTGAAGCGTGCGGGCAGATGGCCGGTCGTGATTGGTTTCATCGGCGCGCAGCAGCCACGAAAAGGATTTGGGATTGTGCCCGAGGTGGTCCAGCGACTCTTGCGGGCCGAACTTCCAATCAAGGTCCTCGTCCAAGACAGCTTTGCCGTCATGCAGGAACCACTCACTGCCCTGATGGCTCTGGCTGCGACTGATGATCGGCTGACCGTGCAGGCAGGCCCGGTTGATCGACAGGGCTGGCAGGCAATCCTCGATCGCTGCGACCTGCTCGTCGCCCCCTACGACCAGCAGTTTTTCAGGGTGAATGGGTCGGGCATTGTGACCGATGCGATTGCCAACGGCATCCCGATCGTTGTTCCGACAGAGACAACGCTCGCAGCTCTCCTCCACCAGCACGGCTGTGCCCCCGCCACCTTTGCGAGCCCGACGGCAGAGGCGGTGACGCAGGCGATCAAGCAGGCTGTCACACACCATGACCAGCTCAGCCATGCTGCCCAGCGTGGGCGGGAATCCTGGGCAAGCGTAAACGGCCCGCGGGCAGCCGCCCGAGGTGTCCTGGATTGTTTTCACAAACTGGGCTGACAGGAGGTTGGCCAATCGGAGATGCCCCGCCCGCTGAGCCGGATAAAATCTTCATAGTGGGAACTGGCGGGGTTTCTCCCGAGATGGTTCGGCAGGAAGGCTCGGCTGCTAGCGCCTACCGAAAAGTTCTTTATGGAATACGCGATTCAGACCGATCTCGCCGTCATCCTCCGGCGACACCTGGCGTTTGAGCGGAGCGGAGCGGCCTGCTACCGCACCTCACCCGAGCTTGCCTGGGGGCAGCCCGAACCGGTCGGCTGCGCCGAATATGCCCCATTCCTCGAGCACGCTCCCACCAAACCCACCCATCAGGCGAAGGCCCTGCCCTGCTTTCTCACCGAAATCGAAGGGGGCAGCCTGCTGAAACAGCATCGCAGCATCTTTTGTTTCGATCGGCAGCAGCAGGAACTGTTCTGCCACCGGACCTTCGATCCAATTTTTGCTTTCACGCGTGACTACTGGCAGCAACAGGTGCAGGCTTTACAGGCTGGCCGGACGGTGGAACTCCCCGGCCGCTGCTTGCTGCTCGACAGCCGCTACGGCAAAGAGTTCTATCATTTCAACGCGACGGTGCTTGGTCGCATGGCCCGGTTCCTGAGCTTCGACCAGCGACTCGCTGACGTCGATTTTTTCCTCCTGCCCGAGGCAACGAGTACTGTCACCGCCTGGGCCGACATCCTGAAAATCCCGGTCGAGAAGCGGGTTCATCTTGGTGAGCATGTGGCGGTACATACCGGGCAGTTGGTGGTTCCATCGGCCGCCGAGGAATTCGACCTTGCGACGCTGGCGTTCATCAACAACGCATTGCTGCAGTCCGCTGCCAAACCTGAGAAACGGCTTTTCATCAGCCGGTCCCTCAGCCCAAACGGCCGCCAAATCCTCAATGAACAGGAACTGCTCGATCAGGTGCTGCTGCCGCGCGGCTTTGAGGTCGTCCACCTGGAAAGGCTGCCGCTCCGGCAGCAGGCGGAAATGCTCGCGGCCAGCCGGGTGATAGTCGCGGCCCATGGGGCGGGCCTGACCAACTTAATCTTCTGTGCCGCTGGAGCCTGCGTGCTCGAACTGTTCTCGCCACGGTGGGTTGAGTTCTGCTTTGCCAGGATTGCGTCCCTGGTGGGCATGCGGAGCTACTACCACGTCAGTCAGGATCTGCCCGACCGAAACGTCGCGTTCGAACCAAAGGCATTTGCTCAGGTGATCGATGCGGTGATTGACCAGGCAGGCTGACTGCCAATCATTTCCCACCACCAACAACAACGGTTGGCCCAGCAGCATGAACACCCTTCCCCGACCAAAAGTGATGGTGGCAGGCTGCTTTGACCTGCTCCATGCCAGCCATGTGGTATTCCTTTCGAAGGCTGCGGCACTTGGGGACCTCTATGTTTCACTCGGCTCGGATCAGTCGATCATTCGGCAGAAAGGAAAATCACCGGCCTATTCCGAGCAGGAACGAAAGTACCTGTTGGCTAATCTGCGGATCGTGCACTGGGTCGACATTGTGGAAGACCCCAGCTCCCTCGGATTTCTTGAACACATTGACCTGATCCGGCCTGACATCTTCGTCATCAATGAGGACGGCGACACCATCGAAAAACGAGCAGCCTGTCGGCAGCGGGGTGTGGAGTACCGGGTCTTTCCCCGTGACCACTTCGATCCGGACAGACCGACTTCGACCACACAGATTGCCAGCGGCGATTACCTCCCCACCCGACTGAGCCTCTGCAGCGGCTTCATGGATCAGCCGGCCATCAACCGGCGGACATCGACCGGAGGCGGCAGCCTGGTCGTGCTGTCGATCGAAGGCTTTTCAGGGCTGCGAGAGAGGTCGGGGATGGCAACCAGCACCCGCAAAACCGTGCAGCAATACTTCGGCTGTCAGCTCCCGGCCAGGTACTCGCCCGACAAACTGGCGGAGATCATCTTTTGCCTGGAAAATCCACCGCATCGTCACGACTACCTTTCCGGCAGTCTCGATGCACGGGGCATCACCGGCTACGGAGCGAATCTGTTCACCTATCCGGCAGGTGGTTTCTTTCCGGACACCATTGAACAGCGGCTGGATGAGACCACACTGACGTGGCTCGAGGGCCACGTCTACCTTCGCCATGCCTGGGACCGACCCCCCGACCTCCAGATTCGGCCGCGCACCGATTCCCACTCGTTTACCACCTTCATCGACACTATGCAGGCGGCGAGTCTGGCCTGCTGGGCTGCGATCGACCGGCAGGATCTCGCAGGATTGGCTGATGCCATCGACCGCTCACACCGGGCACAGACCGCTGCCATTGAGAACCATTGCCCTGGTGAACTACAGGCCTTCATCGCCGGTGAGCAGGCCGCAGCCTCCGGCAACAGCTATGCGATCCCAATCGCCTATGGTGACGTGGGTTCACTCGCCGCGGCACTCGAAGCCTTCATGCACCAGCCCGATGCCTTTGCGGCAGCGGCTGGCGCGGTGTCGGATGATTACCGGCGACAACTCGATCCGGTTGCATTTGTCGACTGGCTGCTCACCAGCAGCGGACAGCCTGCGTCCGTCTGATTGACTGCCGGGCAACCCCCAGCCGGTGCGGGCACGTACCGTCAGACACGGCTGGACAATCCCCGCCGAACCGTGACCACGCACCAGCTGATCGCGGCGGCGCTGAGGGTGGCAAAAATCAAAAACACCGGGAAACCACCAATGCCTGCCGCCCGCTCATGCTGCGGCAACAGGGCCTCAAGATCGACCGCCTCGAGCCGGATCACCTCGCGAACAGCAAGCAGACCAGCCAGGCCCAGCAGCCAGCCGGCGGTCAGCAGGCCAGCCAGCGGCCTGCCCAGCCGGCCGGCCCAGAGAGCTTCACCCCAGACAGCAGCCTGCAGGCAAAACCCAAGGCCCAAGGCCAGTAGCCACCAGAAGCCGAGCGGCCCGGTCACCGCCGCCCGGGTCTCGGCCGGTAGGGTGGCTGCATAGGCCACCAATGCCACCGTCCCGCCGACCAGCCCGGCCAGCCCCATCACGGCCAGCCGCTGCACCGGGGCCAGGCCCAGCACCCGGGTCGACTCGGACGCTGGCCGATCGAGTGGCTCGCCGCAGAGCCATCCCTGCCAAAACAGCTCAACCGCCAGCGTTGGAAACGCCAGCAGGAACCAGGCAGCCAGCCGCGGCAACAGCCCCGCCGTCGCATACCGCAAGCCTCCCACTGCGTAGAGTTCGGCCCAGGCAGATTCATCGAGTGACAGCAGGTGGTTCTCAGTCCAACTCCAGGCAATGAAGCCGAAACCGGCGAATGCCAGCCAGATCACCCCGATCCGCCAGGCCCAGGCCCGCCTGCCAATCCAGGACGACTTCTGCAGGTAGAGGAGATAGAAACAGACCAGCAGGACCGGCAGGATCGCCATCCAGCGGTGGGAGAGCAGCAGATTGGCGGTGTAGAACTCCCGCTGGTAGAGAATCTGTACGAAGAGCAGCGGGGCGACGCCGGCGGTAATCGCCAGCCCTGTGGCGAAGGGCAGCCAGTCAACCAGCTGCTGCTGCCAGCCACAGTCGGCTGACCGCCGCCGGCCAAACAGCCGGCCGCAGGCCAGATAGGCCGTCCCGGCCAGAACGTAGTGCATGAAGACCATGTGCACCAGCAGCGTGGTCACCAGCAGCACCAGGTAGAGCTGCGTTGCCGCCGGAAAGCCGAAGGGAAAGGGCAGGTTCATCGCAGCCGGCTCCCGCCGTCCGCCGAGTTCCCCGCAGCAGCCAGCTCATAGCCCGGGGCCGTACCCGCCTCATCCAACCAGCGGGCGATCTGCTGTCGGGCCGCCGGATCATCTGACTGCTGCCACTGCGACGGCCTGCCCGCCTCCACCCAGGTGATCAGCTGCACGATTGCCTCCAGTTCTTCCGGGGTACCTGCGAACGGTGGCATGAACGGCTTGGTCCGCTGGAGCTGGGCTATGTTGAGCCGCTTCTGGTCGATCGACCAATGGGCGGCAAGTTCCGGCACCGCATTGACACCCTCAAGCGTGTGGCAGACCGAGCATTGGACCCGGAAGGCCTTGGCCCCGAGCCGCAGCTGCTGCGTCGGGTAGGCCGCGGCATCCCGCAGCGGATAGGGGTCGTTGGTGGTGCAGCCGGTGCGACGCAGCTCCGCCACCGCTTCGGGGGCGATTGCATTGGAGTAGAGGTACTGCCGCACGGTGAAGGGCTTGCGAACCCCTTCCCGAACGAATTCGCCCCCCGCCGTCGCCACAAAGGCGAGCGCCAGCAGCAGCGTCGAGGTGGCCCCGTTGATGAACAGCCGCTGCTGCAGAATCGCCACCACGGCGTAGAGCCCGACGAGCAGCGAGCAGCCGACTGCCATCGTCATGAACATCGTCATCGGCACACTGCCGCCGGTGGCCCAGCCGCGGCTGTCGGCAGGCATGGTCGCAAAGTACCAGACGCCCAGCAGCGGCATGCCCAGCATGAAGATCAGTGGCCGGGCACAGACGGCAATCAGCTTTGCCTTCTCCTCACGGCTGAAGGCGGGGACGGCATTGATCAGCACACAGGCGGCCAGGCTGGCGGTGGCGGCTGAGGTGATGGTGCGGAAGATGAGGGATGGCCAGAAGCCAGGATTGAAAAAGCCATCCCAGACATAGCGGCTTTCCAGCCAGGCCCCCGGGGTCAGCTGCCAGGTGAGAATACCGTTGATCCAGAACAGGCTCATCCAGGCGGCGGAGGCATACAGCAGCAGGAGACTCAGCCGGGTCCCGTCGGACAGCCGGCTGCCGTAGCGGTAGAAGAGATAGCCGGCGACCACTTCGAGGCAGAAAAAACTCCACTCCGTCGCCCAGACCCAGTGAAACTCGCCGACCATCACCCCGATCGTCTGGGGGCTGATCTGGATCGAGGTGAACCACATCGCCACCCCGGTGACCGCCCCGATCACAAAGCTGATCAGCACCAGCACCCGGAAGTAGCCGTCGATGAACCGGCGGCCGTGAATACACTGCCCTCGCATGTCGAGCCACTGCAGGTAGGCCAGCAGCATGCCGCCCCCAATGGCGAACTGAGCAATGAAGACATGAAGGATGCCGAGGCCGCCGATCACCAACCCTTTCATCAGGGGCCCCAGATCGACGACTGGATAGGGAATCAGCGGCGTCATCGCTATCACTCCGTCAAGGCTGCGGAAACATGGTGTGGCGAACAACCGGCTGACGGCCGCCGCTGATTCCAGTTTAGGAGATCGCAGCAACGGCAGGAGGTGATTCTTCGGCGGTTTCCATTCGGCCCCGAGTTGCTCACCCGGTTGTCCGGCCAGCTCTTCCCAGCCCGCTTCATCATCGATCAGGCTGTCCCGGCCCGAAGTGCTAAAGAACGAATACATCACCGGCACCAGCACGATCAGGGTGGTGGCTGCCAAGCCAAAGACAAGCAAGACCCGGGCAACAGGGGCCACCAACGTAACCATCGTCTGAGCAGCCTGCCGTACGGACCAGCAGTCGTTTGATCTCCTCCAAAAAGAACTGCGACAGCGTTGTCAGGGCCTGCGGCCGATCAGCCAATGCGCACCGCAGCCGCTTCCTGGGCGACTCCGCTTGGGCACTGAAATCACCCACTGCCGCACCGGGAGGGTGGATTCCCTGATCGGTGCGGTGTGCAGCCGGCTGGGCCATCAGCCGCCCCCGACAGGACGAATAGACACCGCGGCCTTTCCACAAAAAATGCGACCAAGAAGATGTCGCCCCAGTGGGCACACCTTGCCCAGGCAAACCTGAGGCAGAGCAACCCGCAGATCAGATACCGGCGGAACTCTTCTTCAACGTGCTGCCTGACTGGCCGACCGCACTGGTCGTACTCGGCAAGCCGGCTCTCGGGGTGACGAGCAATGACCAAATAAAGCGCTGTTCGCTCACGCCGGCGGCTTGCCAACCGCGTTGTCCCGCCCAGAGAAGTCAGTGATGCCGACCGGCAGGGGCTCTACTAGGTTCTGTCTGAAAAGGCTACCGTTGGCCTGAGAGCGAGCTGCTTTGGTATCTGGCAAGGACGGCGAAGCAGCTAGATTGCAGATTTGGCGATGGAGCCGGACGTAGCCAGAGGGCAAATGAGCCGCTCGAAGCCAGGTACTGAGTTTTCAGACAGAGCCTAACATCGCGAGGCGTTTTTTTTATGCTAACCGAGGGCTTCGGGTTTCCGGTTTTGGAGCCGATGCACGCTGGCCGGCCGAGCTTCATAGCCCGAACTACCTGCCTTTCCAGAATTGCCGCCGACAACTGCTTCTCCCTAGACTCCGTCGACCCCTAGGCCTCAGCTGCCACGTTCGCTTCTGAAATGACTGCCCTCGACGCCGATTCGGAATTCGCCCCCCGGGCCCGGGCCCACGCTGCCACGTGTTCCCGAGGGCCGCGGCCCATGGCTACGCCCGGGTGTACGAGTCCCTGATCGAACAAACCCCCTCTGAAATGCCATTCCGGCTCGGCTCGACGGCTGCTACCCTCCTTTCAGCGGCGACCCAGGCCCTGCAAGGATCGCAGTACCCCCCGCCAGCCCGCACATTGTGACTTGTCAGCTTGGACGCTTCATGGAAAGGCGCGCGTTAATTACCGGCGTCACCGGCCAGGATGGCTCGTACTTGGCGGAACTGCTCATCGCGAAGGGTTACGAGGTGCACGGTCTGCGCCGCCGCTCGAGCACCTTCGGCACGCAACGGATCCAGCATCTGATCTTCAGCGAATCACCGAGCCTTTATCTTCATTACGGCGACCTCTCCGATGGCCATGGCCTTGTTCGCCTGATCCGGGAGATTCAGCCCCATGAGGTCTATAACCTGGCGGCCCGGAGCCATGTCCGCGTGAGCTTTGACCAGCCCGCCTACACCGCCGACGTGACTGCCGTAGGCACGCTCCGGCTGTTGGAGATGATTCGTGACGTCCAATACGACACCGGCGAACCGATCCACTTCTACCAGGCCTCGTCCTCCGAGATGTACGGCAAGGTGATGGAGACGCCGCAGAAGGAAACCGCTCCGTCCCATCCCCGTTCTCCTGATGGCGTGGCGAAGGTCTACGGACACTGGATCACGGTCAATTACCGAAAGAGCTACGGCCTCCACGCCTCCTGCGGGATCCTCTTCAATCCTGAGAGCCCCCGCCGCGGAGACACCTTCGTGACGCGGAAAATCACCCGCGCAGCGACGCGGATCAAGCTCGGCCTGCAGGAGAAGCTCTTCCTTGGCAATCTCGACGCCCAGCGCGACTGGGGCTTCGCTGGCGACTACGGCGAAGCGATGTGGCTGATGCTGCAGCGGGACGTGGCCGATGACTACGTGATCGCCATGAACGAGCTCTACTCCGTCCGCAACTTCTGCGAGCAAACCTTCTCCCGGCTCGGAATGGACTACCACGAGTTTGTGGAGATCGACCCGAGGTACTACCGGCCGGCTGAGGTCGATCTCCTGCTGGGTGATTCGACCGAGGCCCGCACCCGCCTGGGCTGGACACCCGAAACGAGCTTCGAGCAGTTGGTCGACATGATGGTCGAGGGTGAGCTGGAAATCGCCCGCCAGGAAGCTGTGACCAAGGGCCTACCAGCTGGGCAAAGGGCCGCCTGAGGCTGGCCTCGGATCGAGCAAGATAGCGCAACGGAAGGCGATCACGAAATGAAGGCGTTGGCGAGGAAACTCCGAAAGTGGCTCGGGCCGCTGCCCGTGCAGCTTCCCGGCGGGCCACCGATCCGGCCTCATCGGCTCCGCCGCGACCGGCCGGAACTCCACCTCTGTGGCCCGCGAAGGGACGACTCCCGCCAACTCGTCAGCCAGCTCTGTCGGTATCAGACCCTCGATTCGGCCACCTTTCGCCACTGGGCCGCCGAGCTGGGTGAACCCTGGCGACCGCACCGCAAACTCTGGGAGCTGGCCTTCATCTGCCAGACGCTCGTGGAGCGGGGCATGCTCGAGCCGGGCCACCGCGGCCTCGGCTTTGCCGTTGGTGCCGAAAAACTTCCGGCCCTGTTTGCCGCCCGCGGGTGTCAGATCACGGCCACCGACCTCCCCGCCGACGACGATCGGCGAAAACCCTGGGCGCAAACTGGCCAGTGGGTCGGCGAGCGGGACGCCCTCAACACCGCCGGCCTGTGCGACCCGGAAGCGTTTCGCAGGCGGGTCGAATTTCGTCCAGTCGACATGAACCACATACCGGCTGACCTCACCGGCTATGACTTCACCTGGTCAACCTGCTCCTTCGAGCACTGCGGCTCACTCCAGCTCGGGATCGATTTCTTGCTTCGGCAGATGGACTGCCTGGCCCCCGGCGGGGTGGCGGTGCATACCACCGAGTTCAATCTCTCGAGTAACGATGCCACGGTGGCCGACGGCCCCTGTGTGATCTACCGGCTTCGTGACGTCGAGGCCGTCTGCGGTAAGCTCGTGGCCAGCGGTCACACGGTCGAGCCGCTCGATGTCCATCCCGGAAACCATCAGCTCGACCGGTTTGTCGACGAGCCTCCCTACTGCGACTGGTTCACCACACCCCCTCCCAAGGTCAGGCACCTGCGGCTCAACCTCTGGGGTCATGCCTCGACCTCAATTGCCCTGGTGATCCGCAAGGCCGCCTGACCACTCACACCCCTGGAAACCGACCTCGAGGACGCCCTGCGACAATGATTTCCTACGCCCAGAACTTTGAAGACGTGATCCTCGAGCGGGTCTTCCACGCCTGCGACCAGGGCCGCTATGTCGACATCGGCGGCTACGATCCGGTCGTCGACTCCGTGACCAAGCATTTCTACGACCGCGGCTGGTCGGGAGTGAACGTGGAGCCGGTCGTGCGGTTTCACCAGAAGTTCATGGAGCAACGGCCCCGTGACTGGAATCTCAATGTCGTCTGCGGCGCCTCGACTGGCAGCATCGACTTCCACGAGTGGGGTGATTCCGGACTCTCAACCTACGTGGAGACCTTCGATCCCCAGGCCGTGGCCCAGTTTGGATTCGAGCGAACCACCCACACGGTGCCGATGACCACCCTGGCCGAGATCGCTCGCCAGCTGCCGCGGGGCGAGGTTGAGTTTCTGAAGATCGACGTCGAGGGCGCGGAGCGGGACGTGCTGCTCGGGAATGATTGGCGGTCATTTCGACCGCGAGTCATTCTGCTGGAAGCGATCAAGCCCAAGCTACCGGGCTGTGATCCCTATTCCTACGAGCCGACCTGGCTCGATTGGGAGGGAATTCTCTTCCAACATGGCTACGAGTTTGCCCTCTTCGACGGCCTCAATCGCTACTACTACCGGCGCGAGGAGCCCGCGTTGCGGGCGCCTCTCTCCTACCCTGCCAACATCACTGACGGCTTTGTGCTCGTGCCAGGTCACTACTTGGCCCGGAAACCCGCCGCCTGACTCTCTCCGCTCCACCCGCCCCGACCGAGGACCTCCCGTGACGCTCTGGTACGACGTCTCCGATCTTACGACCTGGACGCTGCCCCACCTGACAGGCATTCAGCGGACAACCGTCGGCATCCTCAATGGCCTGATGGCCCAGGGCGCGAACCTGCGGCTGGTGCAGCACGACGCTGCCCTGCAGAAATTCCTTCCGATCACTGCCGCGGAGCTACCCATAGCAATTCAGCGGCATCTCCCCTGGACTGCCCCGGCTGGCACCTCCCAGCCGCACAGCACCAATCCAACCATGGCTCGAGCGGCTCCCACGCCATCACCTGCCAGACCCCGGCGACGACGGTTCTTCCATCGCGACACCTTCCTCGGCACGAGCGCCGCGGCAGTCGAACTCCGGCAGGCGTTCCGTGAATTCAAGGCGGTGTCGCGCCAGTTCCGCAAAAAGCTTCGTCGCTGGTCGGTCGTGCGGTTCAGCGAGTCTGTCCCCGGGCCAACCCCCACCGTCAGCCGCTTCGGCCACACCACCCTGCCCCGGGCACTGCCGCACGCCACCGGTGGACTCTGCGAGTTCCTTCCCGGTGACACGCTCATCTCGCTTGGGGCCTCCTGGCCAATCTCCGGCCATGCCGAATCCGCAGCCGGACTCCGCCGCCACGGGGTCCACGTGGTGCGGATGATCTACGACCTGATCCCCACCCTCAAGCCGCAGTGGGTCGATGAGCCAACTGTCCAGCAGGTGACGAACTGGGTTCGTCACGTGCTCACGGAATCCGACCATGTGCTCACGATCTCGGACTTTTCCCGTCGCGAGATCGAGGCATTTTGTGCGGAGAGCAGGTTCGACGAGCCACCGCTCTCAGTCGTGCGGCTCGGGGATGAACTCAACTCGGCCAACGACGAACACCCGCCGCTTCCCCGATTCATACCCCGGCGGCCGTTCTTCGTCTGCGTTTCCACGCTCGATATCCGCAAAAACCATCGCCTGCTCTACGACGCGTGGAACGTGCTCGCGACCCGCGATCCCGCAACCTGTCCCGACCTCGTCTGCCTGGGCGTGCCTCACCTCCACGTCGCCGATCTCCTCCGGGAGATTCGCCAAGACCGCACGGTCAACGGTCGCATCCACTTCCTCCAAGGGGTGGAGGATGCCGAACTCGCCTGGTATTACCGCCACTGCACCGCCACGATCTACCCTTCGCGGTACGAGGGCTGGGGGCTGCCCGTGGCTGAAAGCCTGGGCCACGGCCGGCTCTGCCTGGCTTCCAATGCCGCGAGCATTCCCGAGATCAGCTCCGATCTGCCCGCCTTCTTCGATCCATTCGATGTTCCTGGTCTTGTCACCTTGATCGAGCGTACGCTCCGCGATCCAAATTGGGTCCGTGACCGCGAAGCTGCGATCCGGGCAGGATTCGTGGCGACTCCCTGGAAAGACACCGCCGGGCAGGTGCTTGCCGCCGTGCAAGCCGTGACCGACGCCGAAGAGCGGTCGATGCAGGCCGCCTGAGCATTCCCAGCCCGAAAAATTGCCTGTAGGTCCAACATCGTTATGTCCGTGCGCAGCTGGATGCGTTCGATTGAGAAAAAGTGGCTCCGGCCGCTGGGCCGCCGGCTACGGCGCGGTCGGCTCGGCCGCCGGTCGAGCCGCCTCGCCGACCTCGAAACGCGAGTCGAAGAACTCGAAGCCCTGGTGCGGGAACTCACCGGGCTCGCCTATCTGCAGCTCGATACAGACGCGGGTCGGGCCATGGGATCGACCGAGCCGCCCGAATCCCAGGAGGCAGCATGACCTCCGCAGGCACACTGCTGATCGACCTTCGGGCGAGCCAGTTCAACGGTGATCGCGGCATCCCGGCCTACGTCCAGAGCCTCACGGCTGAACTGATCCGCCGGGCTGCCGACCACCGCTGGCTCCTCCTGCACGACCCCCGCTGGCCGCTGCCGATTCAGGCGGGTGAACTCGCGACCGGGGCTGAGTGGCAGACGGCCAAGCAGCTGGAGCGTGATCGGTCTGTACGAATCGACGGGGTTCTGACCGGCTGCTTCTTTCTGCCTGACCATCGCTGCGGAGCCGAGCACCTCTGGCCAGCCTGGCTCGCACGACACCGGCCGCGGCGGACAGGCATCGTGTATGACCTCGTGCCGCTCCTGTTTCCCGACCGGTATCTTCATCGACCTCGGGTGCGGAGGCACTACCTCGATGCACTCCGGGTGCTCCGGCAGTCGGATCACGTGTATGCGATCAGCCACGCCACGCGGCGTGACACGATCCGCCATGCCGCCATCGATCCAGCCCGGGTCACCTGCATCTATGGCGACATCGACCACCGCAAGCGGCAGCTGATGCAACTCCCGGCCGCGGCGACCTCCGGCCTTCCCTCGAAGTACGGCCTCCGCCAGCCCTACTGTATCTGCGTCGGCGGTGACGACTGGCGAAAAAACATGGCTGCCACCGTACGGGCCTTTGTGATCTTTCGGGCAAGCCACCCAGATCATCAGCTGGTAATCGTTTGCAAGCTCTCGGCAGAGCGGATCAACGAACTCCAGCAGCTCGCCGCCGCGCTCGGCATCCCGAGCGGCACGATGATCTGCACGGGTTTTATCCCCGACGAAGATCTGGTCGGCCTCGTGCGCCATGCCTCGCTCCTCGTATACCCATCGCTGTATGAGGGGCTCGGCCTGCCGGTGCTCGAGGCCTACGGATGCGGCACGCCCGCCGTCGGCTCAAACTCCTCGAGTGTGGCGGAACTGATCCTGCCCGAACTGGCCTGTGACCCTGGAGATCCTGCCGCGATCGCAGCGGTGATGCACCGTGCGACCGTGGACGAACGCCTGCGAAGCCGTTCCCTGAGCTTCGGGCGCCGATTGCTCGATGAAGAACTCGGCTGGGGACGGGCCGCCGACCGGGTATTGGAACACCTCACAGCCCAGGCAGCACCGCCGGCTCCGCCAGGGCGGGCTGCAACGAACCGGCAACGCGTGGCGGTGGTTGGAGCCCTGCCCCCGGCCCGTACGGGTATCGCGGCTTTTACACTCCGATTTTTCCAGAGCGACCAGTGGCTGACGACGTTGTACGAGGCCAACCAAGTGGCACGACTGCCGCAGCAGGCCAATCTGCTCGCCAGCACCCGCTTGCTGCCGGTTGAATCGCTGCCCGCGGCCCTGCTCCGCGGCCGACACGAAACCACGATCTTCGTCCTGGGTAATTCGCCCCACCATGGCAAGGTTCTCGATGCGATGTTTCGCACTCGTGGCATGCCCACCCGTCGCCTGGCGTATCTCCACGAGGTGGCACTCGAATCGCTCCTCCGGGCCCGACTGGGAGCTGAGGCCGAGCGACTGCCCAACGCTCCTGCGTCGCCTGATGAGACGGCAGACGATTGCCACCGGCGGATCGAGACTGTTCCCGACTGGATCACCCGCGCTCTGGCAGCAAAGCCGGATCTGGGCCGCGGCCTGTGGCTCCTGGCAGAGCACGCCGCTCTCGACGGGCTGATCGTCAATTCCGAGGCCTGTCGCGACCTGATTCGGACTGTGCTCGGTGCCCGTGCCGACCGCTGGACGATCGACGTCGTCTTTCTCCCTGTCGTGATGGAATACCGACCACCGAGCTGCTTGCCAGCCGGGTTCGGTCCACTGCGGATCGGCACCTTCGGTCTGGCCAGCGATACGAAGCAGCTCGACCTCCTGGTGGCGGCCACACGAATCCTGGGTCGAAATCGGGCCGTCGAGCTGGTGATCGCCGGCTGGGAAGCCCGCCGCTATTGTCGTCGCGCGGGACTCGATCGCCTCCCGGGCATCGAGGTGCTGGATTCCCCAGACGATCCTTCGCTGTCGGCCGCCATGCGGGGAGTTCACGTGGCAGTGCAGCTCCGCTCGCCAACCTTTGGTGAATCATCGGGCGTAGTCAGCCAGCTTCTTGCGGCTGGCATGCCGATAGTGGTCACTGCCGCTGGGAGCTTCGCCGAACTGCCGACCGAACTGGTCAGCTTCGTCCCCCCCACCTGCTCGGCCGAAGCACTGGCCGCCGCCATCGCAGCCGCAGCGCTGACTGTTCGCGGCGATCGACGGCGGGCCGAGCTGCTCGCTGGCCGATCCCCGGCAGCCTTCGCCGCCTCACTTGCAGCCATTCTGGCAGCCCAGCCTCGACCCGATCCAGTGCCGCTTTCCGCCTGACACCCAGCCTCGTCGCCCGCTTCTTTCGGATCGGCTCACCATGCCTGCTCCTGACCAGACACCCGACGATACGGCAATCCTGCTTCCGACGCCTCAGTTGATCGAGTGGCTGGCACCGGTTCGAATCGCAGACCTTCCTGGTCCCGCTGAAACAAGGATCGCGACCATCCTGAGGAGAGGACGGTCAACGGCACTTTTGCAAACGTTGAGCCACTCAACAGCGGCCAAAAGGTCGGATTCCATTCCTTTGCCAGGCCAGGTCGCCACTTCACACGCCTCGGGAACCGCAGACAACCGTCAAACCCAGACAACCAGGCAGCTCACGCTGCCCTCAGCGCAGACGTTCGCGCAATCGCATCCACCGCTGGAATGGGATCGACCATCCAGAAGCAAAGAGCACCTGCCGTCAGTGCCCGCCTAGTAGCATCGCGATTGCCATTCGGGCGTTGCGGTTGGTAGGCTGAATCTCTCGCGCAGACACTGACACTCCCCCTATCCTCCCGCCCTTCCCACATGCCTCCGCTTGCGGCTCTCCGCTGCGGTCAGCCAACTCGCCACGCCCCGAGGTACTTTGCATGAAGACGTCGCTCTGCTTCGCCCTGACGCTGCTCACAGCGTGTCTCTCAATCGCCCCCCCCTCGCTCGCACAGGAAAAAACGATGCTGCCTCGCTGCTTCTTTGACATCACCGCTGACGGTCAGCCGCTAGGACGCATCGTGATGGAGCTGCGAGCGGACGTGGTACCGAAGACGGCCGAGAACTTCCGTGCTCTGTGCACCGGCGAAAAGGGATTCGGCTACAAGGGAAGTTCCTTTCACCGCGTGATTCCCGAGTTCATGTGTCAGGGCGGCGACTTCACCAACCACAACGGTACCGGCGGAAAGTCGATCTACGGAGCAAAGTTTGCTGACGAGAACTTCACGCTCAAGCACGCCGGACCAGGTGTGCTGAGCATGGCCAATGCCGGCCCCAACACGAACGGCTCGCAGTTCTTCCTCTGCACGGCCAAAACGGCGTGGCTCGATGGCAAGCACGTTGTCTTTGGTCAGGTCGTGGAGGGCATGGACGTCGTGAGGAAGATCGAGTCGTTCGGCTCAGACTCCGGCCGCACACGGGCCAAGATCGAGATCGCCGACTGCGGTCAACTCCCTCAAGAAAGCCCCACAAGCAGATAGTTGAAGAGTTTGCCGCCGGGGTAGGCGGCCACCCGTTCGGTGGTCACGGAAAAACCGGCCTGCTCCATTCGCTCGACGAAGCTGGGGTCGTTGACAGCCGACCAGACAACCAGGCAGCCACCCGGCCGAAGCGCGGCCTTGGCCAGTTGCAGGCTGCTGGCCTGATAGAGTTCACGGTTTGAGGCTGTCGTCAGCTCGCTCGCGCCGTTGTCGACATCGAGCAGGATCGCATCAAAGCTGGTGCGCCGCTCCTTGATCACCTCCCCGACATCACCGACGACAAGTTCCACCCGTGGATCGTCGAGCGCACTCCCGGCAAGGCCGTAGTCGGGATTGCGGTTCCACTCGACCACCGCCGGCAGCAGTTCCGCAACGGTGACCTTTGCAGCTGGCCCAATCCCCTCAAGAGCCGCCTTGAGCGTGTACCCCAGCCCGAGGCCGCCAATCAACAGCCGTGGAGCAGGGCGGCTGCGACTATGGTCGCAGGCCACCTCGGCGAGACGCCGCTCGGAGTGGTGCTGGCGTGTGGACATCAGCGGCACACCGGCGACGCTGATCTGGAATGCTCCGTCGTGCTCGTGGAGGGTCATCAGCCGGCCGTCATCGGTGGTGGCCTCGGCCCGCAAAATCGTTGGTTTCATCCGGCACACGCCCTGTGGATCCCGAGATGCCTCGCACGCGATGAGAGGTTTTACATCGTGAGGCCTCTCCCGCGCGATCGATTTCCGCGTGGAGATGAATGCAGGCATCCCAGTTGGCATTTTTTTCGGAAACAACGAGGTTGAACCGATGCGACGGCAGTCTGTCTCGTGTTGCGGCCCCACCTCGCTTTTCACAGAACGCCCAACGATTCATGCCTCTGGCCTCCCTCGATGACGTTACCATCGGCTTCCGGGGAGTCGCCATCCTCGATCGTGTCACCACTCTGCAGGCAGATGCCCGGGCCCTGAGGGGCAAGGCAACTTATCCGTCGCCGGATAGAGAGGATGGCCTGCACCAGCGGCCCGGCGATCAGTCTGGCCCTCCGGATCGGGTAGCCAATTCCTGCTGATGCCTACCTCGGGAGCCTCGATGTCAGCGGCATCCTACTTGGCCGGCCCGATGCCCACGGTCATTGAATCTCCTCCGAGCAGCCTGCCCCGGGCCTGAAATGCGACGCCGAGACAAGTGAGCCGGCTGAAATCTTCCGTCTGCTTGGGTCGGCCAGCGTTCAGCGAAAGTGACTCCCAACCCGGGTCATCGACCAACCCAAGCCGGCTCCCACACCGGATCGGCACCACATCTGCTTTCTCCCGGGTGAGGTCCAGCCCCAAAAAGGGGGCAGCGTTTCTCATCAACGCCACCGTGGCAGTGGCTGCCCAGCCAGCATTTTTCGCTCGGAAAACCGCGCTTCAGGAGATCGCAGCGACGGCAGGAGGTGATTCTTCGGCCATTTCCACATTGCTACCAGGCTGCTCACCGGCATGCCTGGCCGGCTCCTCCCAGCCCTCGTCGTCGAGCAGACCCTCCCGGGCCGAAGTGCCGAAGAACGAGTACATCACCGGCACCAGCACCAGCACGATCAGGGTGGTGGCTGCCAGGCCAAAGACCAGCGACGTCGCCATCGGCACGAGGAACTGGGCCTGGAAGCTCGTTTCGGTCAACAGCGGAAAGAGCCCGCCGATCGTCGTCACGCTCGTCAGGAATACCGGCCGGAACCGCAGTGATCCCGCCTCCCGCAACGAGTCAAACAAGGGCTTTCCAGCCCGGACCCGATGGTTGATGAAGTCGATCAGCACGATGGAGTCGTTCACCACCACACCGGCGAGCGCGACCAGGCCAAACATGCTGAAAATGGTCAGGGGCATCCCCATCAGGGCGTGTCCGAATACCGACCCGGCACAGCCAAAGGGAATGATGGCAATGATCAGCAGCGGCTGAAAGTAAGACTTGAACTCCATCGTCAGCAGCACGAACATCGCAAACAAGGCGACTACAAATCCGACCCCGAGGCTCTGCAGACTCTCCCTCGTCTGCTCCTGCTCACCCTCCCAGCGAACACTCACCCGTGGGTACTCGGCCAGCAGATCGGGCATCAGCCGCTTGGCCATGTCGCCGGTGATCTGGCTGCTGGTCAATGAACTCTTGGCCACATCGATATCGGCGACAACCGTGATCGACCGCCGCTGGCTGAGCCGGTTGATCTCGGAATATCCCCGTTTGATGTCGATCTCGGCGAGTTCGTCGAGCGGTCGCTTGACCCCGTCAGGGCTGGTGACGCGAATATCACTAAGTGTGGCAACGCTGCGGCGTTCTTCCTGCGGATAGCGGACCATCAGCTTGACCTCGTGGCGGCCCCGCTGCAGTCGCATCACCTCCTCCCCGTAGTAGCTGGCCCGGACGGTGCCGGCCAGATTGGCGAGCGAGACTCCCATCGCCTCGGCCTGCGGCTTGACCCGAATCTGGTACTCCCACTTCCCCGGCCGCGAGTCGTCATCGATGTCGATCACACCGGGGTACTGGGCCAGCCACTGTTTGCACCGCTCAACCGCCGCCTCGAGCTGGCGGATCGACTCGGGGTCGCTGCGACCCAGCAGTTTGAATTCCACCGCCTTGCCACCGGGGCCGATATTCTCAGTGCCGAATACGAGGCTCTCAATTCCGGGAAACTCCCCTGCCAACTGCCGCCAGTCGCTGATGAACTGCTCGCTGGTGACATCGCGGCTTTCACCCTCAACCAGTTCGATCGCCACCGCGCCGACATGGCTGCCGCTGACCCGGGCATCGGGGCCCACCTCTCCCTGAGCGGCCACCTGGCCGACTGAGCGGTGGATCAGGCTGAGGATCGGCTCCCCGGGCCGGGAGAGTTTTTGGCTCGTTGCGAAAGCCGCCTCTTCAATTCGTCGGGTCGCCTCCTCCGTGACAGTCACCGGGGTTCCATCAGGAAAGGTGATCTTCGCCAGCAGCCGGTTGGCGTCGATTTTCGGAAAGAGTGAGAAGGGCGTGACGCCACTACGGACCGTGGCAACGGCGAGCATCAACACGCTTAGAGCGACCGCCATCGTGCTCAGCCGGTTGGCCAAAGCCAGATCGAGCAGCGGCCGATAGCAGACACGGATGAACCAGGAGAGCCCCCGGTCACAGGCCCGCTGGAGCCAGGCAAGCAGTGGAAGGAAGAGCTTCAGCGGATAGAGCAGCCAGCCCAGCAGCGTAAAGATCAGCCCCTTCTCGTGTGACAGATGCCCCGGCAACACGAGTAGCGACTCAAACAGCGACATGAGCAGCGCGGTGATGAAAGCGAAGGGCATCACCGCGATGAATTTGCCCATCACCCCCGAGACAAAGCAGAGTGGCAGGAACGTGATGACCGTGGTCAACACGCTGGAGATCACACTGGGAGTGACTTCGGCCGCGCCGTCGATCGCGGCGGTGACCGGCTTCTTGCCCATCCGCCGGTGCCGTTCGATGTTGTCGCTGACAACGATGGCATCATCGACCACGATGCCGATGGCCATTAAAAAGGCGAACATCGAGAGCATGTTGAGCGTCTGGTCGGTAAGGAGCATCAGCCCCCCGGTGCCGAGCATACAGAAGGGGATACCGAGGGCCACCCAGAAGGCGATCTTGAGGTCGAGGAATAGTGAGAGGATCACGAAGACGATCAACAGCCCCTGCGTCCCGGCGTTGATCAGCATCTCCAGCCGATCCCGGACATCAACCGACTGGTCGGCCCAGGTGATCAGTTCATAGCCAGGCGGCAGCGTGGCTCCGCGGACGTACCCCTTCACCGCCGCCGTCATTGCCAGCAGATCCTCGCCGGAACTACGGTCAATCGAGACGACCATCCCCTGCCGGCCGTTGATCCGGTTGGTGGCGGCGACATCGGCGAAGTCGTCTCGAACCGTGCCGAGGTCACCCACCGTCAGCACCAGACCGTCAGACAGGGTGACCAGTGGCAGTTTGGCGATCTCAGCACCGACATACCGCTTGTTCTTGCCCCGCAGCAGGATCTCGCCGCTCTCCCCCCGGATCGTGCCCCCGGGCATCTCGAGGTTTTCCTGGCGGACGATGTCGGCCACATTCCGCAGCGACAGACCGTACTTGCGGAGCGTTCGCTCGGAGATCTCGATGTCGATCTCATAGTCACGGGCCCCCTGCAGATTGGCCGCCGAGACAGCCGGTAAGGCCAGCAGGTCATCGCGGATCACCTCGGCAACATCCCGGAGTTCAGCCTCCGGCACCTCGCCGGCCAGCCGCGGGGCGAGCACACCCACCTTGATGGCCGGATTCCGCAGGGTGACCTGTTCGACCTTGGGATCCTCGGCCAGTTCGGGCAGGCTGGGAATTCGTTCAACCTCGGAGCGAATTTCACTCAGCACTTTCTGGACATTTTTGACGTTTGCGTCGAGTTCAAACACACAGAAGCCCGACCCCTCCTGGGCCACACTCGTAAGCTTTTTGATCCCCGTGACGCTGCGACAGGCCTCCTCGACCTTCTGGCAGATGCCCTCTTCAACTTCCTCCGGGGTCGCCCCCGGATAGGGCACCGAGACCAGAATGATCTCGAGTTCGAACTCGGGAAAGACCTCCCGTCGCATGTTGGCGAAACTCATCGCCCCGACAAGTAGAATGGCCGCCACCAGCGTGTTCATCGCCGGCATGTTTTTGACGGTCCAGGAGATGATGCTCCGCATGACGTCCTCGCAGGAAACTACTCAGTCTGCTGGGGGCTGGCAGCGGCCGCTTGAGCCTCGGCCGCCTGAGCCGTCTTCACCGGCCCACGACGGTCGTCCGCCTCGGCAATTGCCATCCCCGCCCGCACGTTGGAAAGTTGACTGACCACGACACGGTCCTCCGGCATCAAGCCGTCGGCGGTCGATTCGAACACCGCCCGGCCGGCGGCGACATGCACCAACGGAGGGCGGAGAATGATCAGCCGCCCATCCCGCAACACCCAGACGTCACCGTTTGGCCGCAACGCCTCGCAGGGGGTGGAGACCAGCTGTTGGTCGGTTTCGACCTGCACCTGCACGTCGACAAACATTCCACGGAGCAGTGACCAGGGCGCGCCGACAGGCAGTTCGGCCATGGCTGCCCCGTAGCGATCGAGCGCCTCGACGGCAGTGGGGTCTGAGACCAACACCCGGCAGGGCAGGGTGCGGGTCCGTTCGTCGAGCCCCTTGCCCTCCTGCCGTTTCAGCACGCCCTGCCAGCGGAATTGTTTCTCACCGATCCGATAAACCACCGTGGCCGGCGTATCGGGAAAGGCATAGGGCGAACCAGTGGCGACCTGACGGCTGTCGCTCCAGATGCGGGCGACATCATCCATCTGCAGGCTGACTCGGACTTCAGCGGCGCTGGTGTCTTCAATCGTCACCAGCGGGGTCCCCCTGCTGACGAATGAATCTTCTTCAACCATCTCGTCAACCACCATCCCACTGACCGGGGCGGCAATTCGTGTTCGTTCCAGATTGAGCCGGGCCTGCTCGAGCATGGTGGCGGTGAGGGTCTGGGCCTCGGTCAGTCGGATCCGCCGCTTGGCCAGAATCCGCCGCTGTCCCTGCAACATGTTGAGGTTGCTGTCGGCCGACAACTCATCACGGAGCGCCCGCTCATAGTCGGCTTCAGTGACAACCCGGTTCGACTTGAGTCTGTCGAGCCGCTCGACCTCTCGGTGGGCCAGGGCGACCTGCCGTTCAGCCAGGCCGACGGACCGCTCATTCTGCTTGATCTCTTCTTCAATTTCCTCGATCGTGAGCACTGCCTGCTTGAGTTCCTGTTCGAGCCGGCGGACCTCGAGTTCGTAATCCCGGGGGTCGATCTCCAGCAGCAGCGTTCCCTGCTCGACGAACCTGCCGCCGCGGCAGACTTCGGCCATACGGACAATCCGTCCGCCGGATTCCGCCGACAAGGTCACCTCCCGCAGCGGAACCACCACGCCATCAAAGTCGATGGCGATCCGGCCCGGCTCGCGAACGACTGGCAGCGTCTCCACCGCCACCGCCGCCCCGGCGTCGGCTGCCTTTCGCGGGGGCGATGGCTGGCTGCCCAGCGCCATGAAGGCGGCAACGCCACCGCCGAGGATCACCAGCGGCATCACCCAGCTGAAAACCTTGCGAATGAACTTCATCTGCACGACCGTGGTTTCCTGAAATGGATTAAGCCTGCCCGGATGGCGAGGCCCGGTGGGAGGCAATACGGGAACGACGACCCAACAGCGGTTCACCCCGACCGAGGGCAGCAAGGCAGAACCCGGAGATATGGTCAGCGAGCTGGTCAGGGGTATGAAACCGACTGATCTCTGCTGGCGGCACCAGCATGGCCACCACGTCACCAGCAGCCCGATAGAGGAAACACTGGCCGACGACACTCAGACCGACCCGCCGCAGTTCCGCCTCGGACAGGCTGCCGGCCGCGAGTTCATCGAGGATCGTCACCAGCGTGGCGAAGTGCGGTCGGATGTAATCCTCGACGAGTTCCCGGCAGGCATCGGTCGGGTGGAGGATCTCGCGAAGCATCAGCCGCACCTGCCAGGGGGGCTGATCGAAGCCGAGCATTCGCTCGATCATGTTTCCGACAAAGTCCCGGAGTTTCGTCTCCGGTGGTGTCCCGGGAAGCCACTCCGGCGGCGGCACCTGCCGCACCCGCTCCCGGTGGGCGTGCTTGACGCTTTCGATGTACAGCCGCCGCTTGTCGCCAAAGTAATAGTTCACGGCGGCACCGTTGACGCCGGCGGCCGTGCAAATGTCCCGCACGGTGGCCGCCTCGTAGCCCTTCGCCGCGAACTCTTGCCCGGCGGCGGACAGAATCCGTACCCGCGGATCATCATCGCCGGGGGGCTCGTTCGGACTGTTTTCTGGGGGAGCTATGGCCATGAATCACCGTTTCAAACATGCGTTTCAATCAACTGTATACAGGCTGTCTGGCTGAGGGGAGGTCGGTTTTTTGTGAATTTGATAAATTCCCATGGTTTCCACGGAAGGATCTCCCCGCATGTTTGTACTCGCCCGCGCGTTTTTGTTGTTTCCCTTTGTTTTCAGAGGCGTCTGGGCCACCTGCAAGAACGAGGCTAATGAGTAGCCGGCACCCGGAGTCGTCCCATGGCCGCCTGGATTGAGTCGGGAGCAGAGGCCCCCGATTTCACGCTGACCACCCACGATGGTGGCCAACTCAAGCTGTCGAACCTCCGGGGTCAGACGGTCGTGCTCTACTTTTATCCGCGGGATGATACCCCGGGCTGCACCACAGAGGCCTGTGGGTTTCGCGACGCCGAAAAGCAGCTCACGCAGGCCGGTGCCGTTGTCCTCGGCGTCAGCCCCGACGAACCGGAGAGCCATGCCCGCTTTCGGGAGAAGTACAGCCTGCCCTTCACGTTGCTGGCCGACCCGGAGCATACGGTGGCTGAGAAGTACGGTGCCTGGCGGGAAAAAAACATGTACGGCAAGAAGTCGCTGGGGATTGTCCGCAGCACCTTCATCATCGACCCGGCCGGCCAGGTGGCAAAGGTCTTCAAGGCGGTCAAGACGGCCGTTCACGCAGACCAGGTGCTGGCAGCGGTTGCAGAATTGAACACCTGAAAGTGTCGCGGTGCCGATCCCTTTTGGCGGAGAGTGACGGCGTCAGCAGCCGGGAGTTTTTTCAGGTGGACGCGAGCAGCAGGCCTGCTCGCCCGGACAAAGCCGAACGGTTTTACTCCAGCGACTCCACTCCTCAGGAAGCGAGCAGACTCTCTGCAACGAGCCGGCCGGCGGCGAGGGCACCGTTGATTGAACTGGTGGTGAGGTGATCGCCACAGAGAAAGAGCCCGGGACCAAGCTGGCCCGATGCCGGCCGGGACCGGCGGACGGCGGGAGTTTCCACCGGCAACGCTCGCGGCACTGCGACCGTGGTCAGATGCCGCCAGCTGTCGGTCTCACTGCCGATCCAGCCAGCTGCCTGCCGACGAACGGCAGTGGGCAGCTCATCGGCCGGGCCGGTCCAGTCGCCCCGTACCGAGAGATAGATGAGCGTCTGCCCTGCCGGGGCATAGCCGGTTGCGACAGCGGAGGGCACGGTGAGGTTGTCGATCGGGCCAGCCGTGGCTGGCTCGGCTGAGACGATCAGCGTGCGGCCACAGGCCGGCTGCGTATCAGCGGCAAAGGCAACCAGCGTTGTCGCCTTGAAGGCCGGCGGCTGCCACCCGCCGCGAACGCCAGCCGGCAGCAGATTGGACGCCGCCGTGGCATCGGTGGCGATGACGACTGAGCGGGCAGCCAGCCGCCGGCCGTCGGCCAGAAGCAGCTCTGCTCCACCGCCAGGATCGGGCTCGATCCGCTCAACGGGCACGCCGAGTTCAAGACAGCCCTCAGGCAGACCGCGCGCCAGCTGCTGCGGGATTGCCGCCATACCACCCGCCGGCAGACAGGCCCGGCCGAGGGAGAACATGGCGAAGGTAAAGTCGAAGACCGGCTCGGCAGTTGCTAGTTCCCGCTCCAGAAAGACTCCGCCGAAGAACGGCTCAAAGAACAGCCGGATGAAGCCGGGCGAAAAACCACGGGCTTCCAGGGCCGATCGCGTGGCCTGCTCGTCAGCCGCAGCCGCCGCGGCCGGATCGTTTTGGCCTTTCCGCAGAGCGTTGATTGTCTCGTACCGCAGCCGGGCCGTCCGCAGGCCGTCAGCAAGACCGACCGCCCCGGAAAGCACCGAACGGATGGCCGCCACCGGCCGCCGCCAGGGATCGCTCACCGGCAGCAGCCGACCGTCCCGGGCAACGAGTGCGCCGGGCTCGAAGCAGCCGAGCCCAAGCCGCGGGTGATCAAGAAACCGCTTTCCTTCGGGATAGGCGTCGAGATAGACCTGAAAGCCCCGGTCGATCCGGAAGCCGTCGACCGCATCGGTTGCCACCCGCCCCCCTGGGCGGTCAGCCGCCTCAAGAACGCGGACGCGGCGGCCGGTAGCAGCAAGCGACCGCCCACAGGCCAAGCCGGCCAGGCCCGCCCCGACAATGATGCAGTCAGCCGTCTCCACGTCACCTCTCGGCCTGGCCCACGAGGGCCGTCTGGGTCGCATCCACCAGCAACGATCGGCTTACAGCGGCCGGACAATCGACTGGCTCCGCCAGTAATCGAAGAGCGTTTCGATCGAGTTCACCCCGCCGCCCATCCCGCTTTTGTGGATGCCACCGTAGGGCACACCGTTGGCAAAGACATTGTGGGCATTGATCCAGCTGTTGCCAGCCACCATCGACTCCGCCACCCGGGCGGCCCGGCCCATGTCCGTGGTCCAGACGCTGTTGGCCAGGCCGTAGTCGGTGTTATTGACCATGGCCACCGCCTCGTCTTCTTTGTCAAAGGTGGCCATGAAGGCGACCGGTCCAAAAATCTCCTCGCGGGCGGCAACGTTTTCAAGCGAGCCGGCCAGCAGGCAGGGCTTCACGAAGTAGCCGTCACGACCGGCCACCTCGGCCGCCCCGCCCGGCACTACGGCATCGGCACCCTCGGCCAGCCCCTTTTCCACATAGCGAAGCACCCGGTCCCGCTGCTTGGCGTTGACGACCGGGCCCATCGTGGTGCCACCGTCAAGCTGATAGCCGACCTGTACCCGCTCCAGTTCCCGCTTGCAGGCATCGATGAAGGGATCATAGACCGACTTGTGGATGATCCAGCGGGTGGCGTCACAGCAAACCTGCCCGGTGTGGAAGGTGATCGCCCCGACAAGCTTCTTGGCGGTCGCCTCGACATCGATGTCGTCAAAGACAACGGCGGCCCCTTTACCGCCCAGCTCAAGCTTGACCGGGACCAGATTCCTGCCGCAGGCCTCTCCAACCAGCCGGCCCACTTCAGGCGAGCCGGTGAAGGACATCCGCCGGATTCCCGTGCTGGCCGACAACGCGGCGCCGGCCACACTGCCCAGGCCTGGCGTCACGTTCACCACGCCATCGGGCATGCCGCTCTCCCGGGCCAACCGGGCGACATAGATGGCCGACAGCGGCGTGTCCTCGGCCGGCTTGACGACCACCGTATTGCCGGCAGCGAGCGCCGGGGCGGTGCCCCAGCCCATCAACAGCATCGGGAAGTTCCAAGGGAAGATGAATCCACAAGCCCCCCAGGGGCTGCGAAGGGTCCAGGCCTCGTGGCCGGCCACCGCCAGCTGGTTTCGCCGCTGAACATGCTGGGCCATGTCGGCAAAGTAGCGGAGCGAACCGATGAAGGCCTGAATGTCACCAAGGGCAGGCGCCGGCAGTTTGCCGGCGTCGATCGCCTCGATCTGGGCGACGATCTCTTTGCGGCTCTCAACCAGATCGGCGAAGCGGTGCAGCCGCACCGCCCGATCGTTCGGGGCAAGCGTGGCCCAGCCCGATTTCCGGAAGGCCTCGTTGGCCGCCTCAACCGCCCGATCGACATCCGCAGCCGAATAAGCATGCAACTCGGCCAAGACCTCGCCGCTGCCCGGGTCGCAGGTCTGAAAGGTATCACCACTGGTGCCACTCCAGTCGTCGCCACCGACGACACCAGGGATCACCCCGCCTGACAGAAAGGATTCAACCTCGGGAAGCAGTGAGCTAGTTGCGGTAGCCATCGGCGTGGTCTCCGGACGGGTGAACAGGCGGAAAAAACGGGCGGGGCAAGCAGCGGGGCCTGTCTCCTGACACCGCCCGCCCTGGTCCACCAGCATAGCCGCGCCCCGGGCCGATTGTCGCCTGCATCAGCCCCCGAACACCGACAGCCGCTCCAGCCAGCGGCCCGCCGCGAGCCCGCTGGAGGCGGCGGCCTCAACCCGACCGCCGCCGAAGGCATCGCCGCAACAGACGATGGCCGGGCTGTGGCTGAGAGCCACCAGCGGCACCGGCAGCGGCTCGACCGGAAACGCATATTTCCAGCGCTGCAGCGAAGAATCGACCACAGCCGTCGCCGGATCGCCGTCGATCCAGGTGGCTGCTGCCGCGGTCAGCAACTGCGCGACCTCGACTGGATCACGGTCGTAATGGTCGCGGCTGAAATCCCCCCGGGCCTGAATGGTCAACGCCGGCACCGGAGAGATTCCCTTCCGCTGGTTGTCGGCAATCCAAGCCACCGGACCGGTCTCGACCTCAAGGCCACCGGGCGGTGGCAGCAGACTGGGACGGTTGAGTACGAGCATGAGGCTGAAGCACGGGGCATAGTCGACCCCGGTGAGGAGGCCCCAGCCAGAGGCATCAACCTGTGGCGGTGTGAGCCCGCTGGCGGTGAACAGATCGAGTGCCTGTGGCACCGGAGCGGTCAGGATCACCGCAGCAGCTGAAAGGCCGCCCCCTTCCTCCAGCGTGAGCCTGACCCGCGGGCCATCGATGCCAACAGCCACAACCCGCGTCCGGGCACGAACTGGTACCGGTAAATCGGCCGCCAGCCGCTTCGGTAGATCCGTCATGCCCGTGACGCCCCGCCAGCGGGCATGGCCGGCTTTATCAAGCGGATCAACCGCCGGTCCTGACGCCGTCGTCGCCGTCGGAAACAGCCGGCACCAGGGGGTCACGATTCCAGCCGCTTCGGCGTCGCCGACGATTCCGCCGAAGGCTCGTCCCTTCACCGAGAAGTGCTGGGCGCCGTGATCACAGACCGCCGTGGCAATCCGTCGCGTCGCCATCCGGCCGCCGACGCCACGCGATTTTTCCAGCACCGTCACCCGGCGTCCAGCCGCCGCCAGCGTCGTGGCCGCGGCGAGTCCCGCAATTCCGGCCCCGACGACGATCACGTCACAATCCGTGTCGGCCGCGTCAGTCGGCTGCATCACCACGAGCTTTCCAGGCAGCAATCAGAATGAAGGTGAAGGGTAGCCACCAGATGAGGTCGTTGGTGATGATATTCCAGCCAAAGGCCAACGGCAGTTTGCCTGACCAGAGGGCCTCGGCAAAGCCGATCGGGCCGAAGATCTTGCCCAGCAGACCAACGAGGGTGATCGGCCAGTGCCTGATCGGATGAGTGGCTGCCGCCAGATAGCCAATGCCGTACACCCCGACGATCATGCCGATGCACTGCCAAAACTCAAGATACCGGGGCAACTCCATGCCGATCAGCTCGAAGCTGAGTTTCGGCGCAAGGATGGCAACCCCGCCCCAGATGAGGTTGTAGACGCCAGCGGCAACGAGCACCCACCGCATCCAGGGCCGCGAGACGGATTCGGCCCCGCTGCCCGCAACGGGCGAAGCGGGGGGGAGGGTTGCAGTGGCCAGGCTCGGTGCGGAAGGTACGGCAGGATTCATGTCTCTAACAGTAGCCGCTTCAGATCATTTGTGCAGGGGATGCGGCTGCCGGCGAGCAATTCCCCGGCAGCACAGCCCCCCATCAAACCGACGGTCCGGGCCAGAGCCTCGACCCGAGGGTAGATATGGGCCTTTTCAGGTGGAAATTGCGATTTGTAACAGCGGATTGACTCGAGTTTGCGGTCGAGCAGGCCGTGGATATTGACGACGATCGGCCAGTGGGCAGCTGGCAGATCAGCCACGCCAGCAAACAAAAAATAGCAGAGCAGGTTGGGCACGGTATGCACCGGCAGGCCCTCAAAGGTGTCATCCCACTTGGTCAGCCGTGAGTAAAAGACCGCCGCTTCGGTGATGGCAACGGCTTGGGCGTGATCGGGGGAGGCCAGCGGTGTCTTGTCGCCAAGGCCGAGCACCAGCCGGGGCCGGAACCGGCGGAATACCTTGGCAAGGGCAACCCGCACCTCAAAGCCATCGAACAGCCGACGGTTCGGGAAACCGAGTTGCTCTCGATACGCGACTCCCAGCACCGCGGCGGCGGCCCGAGCCTCGGCCAGCCGTTGCTCGGGGCCACTGGAACACGGCGTCGGCTCACCGTCAGTGATGTCGACGATGCCAACCCGCAGCCCCTGCTCGACCAGGCGGGCGACAGTCCCACCGCAGCCGATCTCAACGTCGTCGGGGTGGGCACCAACGGCAATCACATCGAGCGGCTCCGGCAGTTGGTCGCTCATGTCAGCCCGCCTTGGTCGCCGCCATCAGGAAATTCGGGTTGATCGCCTCGAAGCGGATGCGGTCCATCTGCTCAATGCCCCGGGCGATGTTGACCATCCAATAAGCGGCGTCATCTGAACGGGCCCGCAGCAGCGCATGCACCGCGGCCAGGTTTTCAATGCTGTTGCAGTTTGTCACCAGCCGCCCGCCCGGCTTCAGCTGTTCCCAGGCCTGCTCGACCAGATTGGCCACCGCCCGACCACTGCCCCCCACGTAGATGCTGTCGGGGCGGGGCAGATCGGCCCACGCCTCTGGTGCCCGGCCGAGGATGGCCCGGAGATTTCCGACTCCAAACCGCTGGGCGTTCTCCTCAATCAGCCGGTGGTCATCCGGATCCATTTCGATTGCATAAATCTCGCCCTCGGGCGCCAGCCGGGCCGCTTCGACCGCGACCGACCCGCTGCCCGCCCCGACGTCCCAGACGACGCTGGCCGCCGTCAGTGAAAGCTCGGCAAGCGCCAGGCTACGAACCTCAGCAGGCGTCAGCAGGCCGCGCTTGGGCCGCGACTGCAAGAAGAGTTCGTCCCGGTTGCCGAACAGTCGCCGCCCCCCTTCATCCGGTGCTTCCAAGGGACCACTGGGCCGCACCAAAATCATCACGTTGAGCGGACCGAAGGAATCGGATGCGATTTCCTTGAGGCTTCCCTGGGTCACACGTTCATCGGGCGAGCCGAGATTTTCACAGACGTAAGCCTGATACCCCTGCAAGCCCTGTTCGAGCAACGACGCGGCCACAACGTTAGGCGGCCACTGCTCGCTGGTGAACAGGCCGGCGGTATCAACCGTGCGAATCTTTTCAATAACCCGCTCGATAGTCGAAAGTCCCGAGAGACTGGCGAGATAGGCATCTTCCCAGCTCTCCTTCACCCGGGCAAATGCCAGCTGCATGCTGCTGACATGTGGCACAACCTCGAAGCGGTCCTTGCCGAGTCGGCTGCAAACGAACCGGGCCGTGCCATAGAAAAGCGGGTCACCAGAGGCGAGCACCACCAGTTGCCGGCCGGCCAGTTCCTCAATCCGCTCGACCAGTTCGTCGAGGCTGCCGACCGTCTCCAGCCGATCCCGCAGCCGCGCTGGCACGAGGTCGCGGCAGGAGTCGGGGCCGACCAATCGCTCTGCCGACTCCACGAGCCGCACGGCATGAGACGTCATCCCTTCAACGCCGTCATCCCCGATGCCGACAATAAAAACCTTCTCTGCCGCCACCGGGCCTCCTCTGTCAGTCCGCGGGCAGGCCGCTCACGCCTGGAACGAACTGCCGCAGCCGCAACTCTTGGTGGCGTTGGGATTGTTGAAAGTGAAGCCCCGCTTATCGATTCCTTCGTGGAAATCGAGCGTGGTGCCGTCGAGAAACAGATCGCTCTTCTTGTCGACGACCAGGGCAACGCCGTGCTGTTCACTCTTACTGTCGGCCTTGGGATCCCACTGGGTGTCGAAGCCCAGCGAATACTGAAAACCGCTGCAGCCGCCTCCGGCAACACCGATCCGCAGGACCGTTGCCTCATCGAGTTTTTGATCGACGATGATCTTCTTGACCTCGGAAGCAGCTTTTTCCGTGAGTGTGACCGACATCTGTGCATCCTCCAGAGAACAATTCGCGATGTGACCCGCCACCGAAGGGCCGGCTGGCAAAAGGGCACCACAAACACCAAAGTTTATCCCGGCCGCAGCGATGGGCAAAGAGCCATCCCGGCTTCAGTTGCCGGAAAGTTGCCTCCAGGCGGCAAAAACAGCAGTGGCGGCCCGATCAATTTCGGCCGCGGTGGTCAGCCGGGAAAGCCCGAACCGCAGGCTGCGGCGGGCCTCCTCGTCCGAAAGCCCGAGGGCCAGCAACACATGGCTGGGCCGGGGCTGCTCGCTGGAGCAGGCGCTGCCGGCACTTGCGGCCACGCCCGCTCGGGAGAGTTCGGCCAGCAGCGTTCCACCATCGACACCGGGGAACTCGACGTTGAGATTGTTTGGCAGTCGTACCCCGATGCGCAGCGGTGGACCATTGAGCTTCAGCGCGGGAATCAACGTTGAGAGCTGCTGCCAGAGTCGGTCCCGAGCCGCCGCCACCACCGCTGGCAGCCTCGGCAGCCCCGCCACCGCCAGCTCGCAGGCCCTGCCCATGCCGACGATCCCGGGCACGTTGAGTGTGCCACTTCGCAGCCCCCGCTCCTGGCCGCCGCCGAAGACCTGGGGATCGAGCCGCACCAGCCGCTCGCGACGACGGACATAGAGGGCCCCGACCCCTTTGGGACCGTGGCACTTGTGAGCCGAAAAACTCGCCAGGTCGGCACCGAGGCAATCGACATCGACTGGAATGTTGCCGACCGCCTGGGCGCAATCGACGTGCAGCAGTCCCCCGCGATCGTGCACGATCGCAGCCAAGTCGCTGATCGGCTGGATGACGCCGATTTCATTGTTGGCAAGCATTACCGAAACGACGGCGGTCTGATCATCAACCACGGCTGCCAGCTGCTTCGGATCGAGGAGTCCCGGGCATTCGCCATTGTTGGGGACGACCGGCAGCCGGATCACCGAGTAGCCCTGCTGCTCAAGATGCGCGGCGGTGTCCAGCACCGCCGCATGCTCCGTCGCCACCACCACAATCCGGCCCCCTGGCCGCCGACTGGCTGCGCCGGCCAGGGCCAGGTTGACGCTCTCGGTCGCCCCGCTGGTGAAGACCACCTCCCGCGGCATCGCCCCGATCGCGGCCGCGACCTGCTGCCGGGCCGCATCAACAGCCGACCGAGCCTCCAGCCCGAGGCTGTGGGTTCCACTGCCGGCATTGCCGTAGTGATCCGTCAGCCACGGCAGCATTGCCTCAAGCACCAGCGGATCGAGCCGGGTGGTGGCATGGTTGTCAAGATAGATGGAGGCGTCGGCGGGCATGCCTCCATTCTGGCCAGAAACCGACCCGGACAACAGCCGGCGGCTGGCCGATCAGCCGAGGCTGCCTGCCGCCACCGCGTCGAGGGCGATCTGCGACCAGGTTTCAAATCGCTCCCGGTCGGCCAGCAGGTCGGCCAACGGTTCGAAGCCGCAGTCGATCAGCTCCGACTCACAGGACTGCACCTTGGGCAGCTCCAGCGAGAGCACGTGGACAATGCCGAGATGCACACTCCCGACGGGGGTGGCATCGTCGTTGATGAGGCCGACACAGCGGCTGGTGAAGCCACCGGTGATCGCGATTTCTTCCTCGAGTTCCCGCCTCATCCCAGCTTCGTACGAGGCGTCGTCGCCGTGCGCGCCGTCGGTGCTGGCAATGTGGCCGCCGATGCCGACTGAACGTTTGGCTCGCAGCCGGGCCTCACTCTGGCCGCCACCGCGGGTGTAGGCGAAGTATTGCGGCGTGCCGTCATTTGCCTGCCAGCTGAGCAGGCAGTAGGGGATGAGTTGTTTGAATGACGGGTCCTCTTCGGCCGTGGCCCGCGGCATCCAGCGGGTCTGCTTGGGGTCGAGGAGCATCGACAGGTACCGGTCGACCTCTCCGCAAAACCCCTGAAACATCCCGGCCTGCTCCAGCAGGCTGCGGGGAATGACGAGCACGTCTTCCTGGGGAATCGTGGCCATGGAAATCCTTTCGTTTCGATGCAAATTCTGACGACGCTTTTCCGAATTCAAGCGACGGTGTGTGAGCCGTCCCTGTCAAGCGACGTCGGAAACGGCTGGCAGTCCGGACCGCGGGGCAGATATTCCACCGAGCAACTGACCGACAGGATACCCGAACCGCGAATCCAGTGAGCTGGGGTGGGCAAGAAAGACGCTTTTGAAACCGCCACGTCAATCTCTGCGAAGGCGGCACGACGCACCGTACACGCTGAGTCAGATGCAGCCGCTTGCGGACATCACAACTTGTCCCAACTCGGACCGAATACCGCGAACGTATTCTCGGCAGTCTGCGACCCTGCCTGTCCGCAGAAAAGCCCTTGGCGGCCATGCTTTTCGGCCCAAAAGCTGCCTCAGAAACCACGTCGGCATTCGACGGCTCTCATTTATCCCGGGGGCCGCCGCCAAGTCCGTTCGGGAAACACCCGGAAACGCCGAGGGTCTGCGGGAGAGCCCAACGCCCCCCGCGACGGCGGTCCAACTCGGCAGGCTGTTAACCGAACAGCCTCATTCAAGCCAGCCGTGGGCTGGGACAAATTAAGCCGCCCGCTTCAGCAGATTCTTTTGGGCGGGAAGATCGTCGAACGAGTACCCAAAGAAAGCGATGTCTTCGGCCAATTCTGCTGCGACAAGCGCGGCCAAATCGTCACTGTAATAGTGGCGGTAATCACGGCGAGAAGAACGTCCAACCTGCGGCAATTCAGCCGTGATACCGATTCGTCGTGCAATCACTTGAAAATCGACCGAGAGCGATTCATAGCGACCAATGAAATCAACAATGCAGCGGCCTGATTCATCAACAATGAATCGCTTTTGTCGTCCCTGGCACCCCTTCTTGCTGAGCCAGATCTTTACAAACTCTTGAAACGTCAGTGGGGCGATTTGCCTGTGCCGTTTATTGTCTGGACTCTGGCGGATAAACTCGTACTGCGACACCAGCATGTCCCAGGGATTTCGCACGAACGAGAACGACCAGAGGCGTTCAAAAACCCCTCGTGGCAGGTTCCGGCGTATTGTGTTCGCCGTCGCATGCACACGAAATCTTCGGGTTCGGTAGGGACCGTAATGGTTCACCCGGATGCCAACGCAGGCAAGCATCCGATTATACGTGGATGAGGCAGTTGGCTGGCCGTATGCACCGAGCGTTGTACCAATGCTCTTCCCGGCTGTTTTCGGAATGTGGATAAAACAGAATTGCTTGGTGTACGACAGAATCGCCAAGTTGTCAGCCCTCCAAAAATCCGCGGGAAGACACCCTCTCCTGGGCGAGCCTGACTGATGAGCAACCAGCCCCTCTTTGTCTATCGATCCAGCCACACAGAATCTTTACCGCTGAGCGTAGAGCCCACCCTTAAGAGGTATTTCTGGGGTTGGGAATTGCTCTTTCTTTTGTCGTTTCCGTGGCCATTTTCCTGCAGTGACCTGCCGGCTTCCGAAAGAGGCGGCTAACAGGCAACCTCTGCACAAGCCGAAAACTGCAGCGGTCGCTGTTGCAGACTCACAAAATCAGCATCGCATCGCCGTAGCTGAGGAAGCGGTAGCGCTCAGCGATCGCCTCGGCGTAGGCCCGGCGGATGAGGTCGCGACCGGCGAGGCTGCTGACGAGCACCATCAGCGTCGTTCGCGGCAGATGAAAATTGGTGAGTAGGCAATCGACCGCATGAAAGGGAAAGCCCGGGCGGATGTAGAGATTCGTCGGCCCGGTGAACGGCCCGATCTGGCCATCGCGGGCGGCCGTCTCGAGTGAGCGTACCGCGGTTGTGCCGACCGCCACGATGCGGCCGCCGCGATCGCGGGTCGCCCGCACAGCCGCCGCCGTCGCCGCGGACACCGCGCACCACTCTGTGTGCATCGGATGGTCGGCAATCCGCTCGGTGCCGATCGGTCGGAAGGTGTCGAGGCCGACATGCAGGGTCACCTCAGCCCGGCTGAGGCCCCGGTCACTCAGCTGCTGAAGCAACTGCGGCGTGAAGTGCAGCCCCGCTGTCGGCGCGGCGGCCGAACCCGGCTGCTCGGCAAAGACCGTCTGATAGCGATCGACATCTTCCCCCCGGGCCTCACCGCCACGGATGTAGCCCGGCAGCGGCACGCGGCCGACGCGAGCCAGCACCACCGGGGTCGGTTCGTCAGCCTGCGGCTCAACCAGCCAGGCCCCCCCCTCGCCGCGGCCGACGAGCACAAGTTCGGCAGCATCGGCTCCCGCTGGATCGACCAGCACAATCCGCTCGCCGACAGCCGGTCGGCCCCGGGTCTTGGCCAGGATCGACCAGCGTCGCCGGCCCTCGTCGGCCGGCAACTCTGCCAGAAACAAGCCTTCCCAGCGGCCGCCGGTCCGGGCTCGCCGGCCGTTCAGTCGGGCCGGCACGACCCGGGTGTCGTTGACCACCACGAGATCGTTCGGGCTGAGCAACTCGGGCAGATCGCGAATCTGGGCGTGCCGCAGGCGGCCGGTTGCCCGCTCCACCACCAGCAGCCGGGCCGCCGCCCGGTCGGCCAGTGGCTCCTGGGCAATCAGCTCCGGCGGCAGGTCATAGTCGTAGCTGCCAGCAAGGTCGGGGTCGGTGTGCATGAGGCAGAGCGTACCGTACCGCAGATTTTTCGAGCCTTCGTGGTGATAAGCTGATAATGATGTCTCTCAGAACCAACGAGCAATCAAGACTCACGTGAGTGAAACACCGCCCCGGCCGGTTCGGCCTTCCGCGACCAGCCAGCACGTCAGTGTGATGCCACGGGAGTCGCTCTCGTACCTCGCCCTCAAGCCCGGCATGACCGTTGTCGATGGCACGCTCGGCGGCGGTGGTCACACCCGGCTGCTGGCTGAGGCGGTCGGTCCAACCGGCCGGGTGATCGCCATCGACCGCGATCCAGCTGCCATCCAACGGGGAGCCACAGAACTAACCGGCCTGCCAATCCGCTTTGCCCAGGCCAACTTCCGCGACATTCCTGAGGTCCTCGACGCCGTCGGAGTCGGGACCGTCGACGGGGTGCTGCTGGATGTCGGTCTCTCAAGTGACCAACTGGCCGATCGGAGCCGCGGGTTTTCGTTCGAGGCCGAGGGGCCACTCGACCTCCGGTTTGACCCCACCGAAGGAGATCCAGCCTGGCGACTCGTCAACCGGATGCGGCCTGAAACCCTCGCCGACCTCATCTACGAATTTGGCGAAGAACGCTACAGCCGTCGGATTGCCCGCCGAATCGCTGCAGCCCGTGAGAAGCAGCCGATCGAGTCGGCCCGCGAATTTGCCAGACTCATAGCCTCGGCCATTCCTCGCCAATCGCCCCCCTCCCGCATCCATCCCGCCACCCGCACCTTCCAGGCCCTGCGGATAGCGGTCAACGAAGAACTGAAAAGTCTGCAGATTGCCCTGGAACGCATTCCGACACGCCTGCGGCCCGGCGGCCGGCTGGTAGTGATCGCGTTTCATTCACTTGAGGACCGGCTGGTGAAAACGGCCTTCCGCAGCCCGCAGACCTGGGACTGCCTGACCCGCTCACCGCTCACGGCCCAGCCTGACGAGGTGGAGGCCAATTCTAGGTCCCGGTCCGCCCGGCTGCGGGCGGCGGCACGCGTCGCCTGATCGCTCTGGCAGCGGCGGCCGGGTTTCAGCAGAATCCGGCCCCGCTTCCAGCCTCGGCCACCGGTGGTCACGAGGCGACACCCTCTGCTGGTCTCGTATGGGACGCGAGTCGCGATTGCTGCTGGCACTGCTCGGCCTGCTGGTCGGGGTCTTCGTCGCTGCGCTGTCGATCAGGCTGTTGAGCCCGCGGCCGCCGAAGGGGACGGGCCCCGACATTCATGCCACCGCGGGAACCACCGCTCCCACCCCGCTGGTGCCGCCCCCGGTGCTCACGCCGCGACCCCGGCCCGAATCGTTGCGGTCAGACCCGGCGGAACCGCCCGCGGAATCCCGGTTTCAACGGCCCACCCCCGCCGATTTTCCGGCGCTCAAGCCACCTGTCGTTGCAGACGGATTGCAGGCCGGTTCCGCAAATATGACTTCGCGATTTTCAGCACCGACACCATCCACCCGGCTGGTGTCGAACGAGGAACCGGTCGTCACCACGGCCCCACCGTGGCAGGCGGCCGATCGAGAACTCGTGCGGCCGGCGCAGCCTTTGGCCACTTCAATTCTCCCACCACCCTCCCCACAGCCGCCTGCCCGATCAACGGCAGGTTCGACCGTCCCCCGGGCCGTGGAAACACCTCCGGGGCCCCCTCAGGCAGCGGCGGCCCCGGGCCCATCTCCCGTCATCCCCGGCCAGCCTTACGAAGTGGTGGCCGATGACTGCTGGTGGAGCATTGCGGAACGAGCTTATGGAGACGGCCGGTACTACCGCAGCCTCTTTGCCTGGAATCGGGCCCTCGACCCCCGCACTTCCCTCGCTGCCGGAACGACACTGGAAATTCCCCCAGCGGCGCGGCTGCAACTTGCCTGGCCACGGTTGGTGCCAGCCGACTAAGCCCCGCGAAACCGCTCTGGTTCCGTTCGGAAGCCACCGCTAACGTCCGC
This sequence comes from uncultured Pirellulales bacterium, assembly GCA_965662195.1. GTDB lineage: Bacteria > Planctomycetota > Planctomycetia > Pirellulales > UBA1268 > UBA1268. Next base: position 29,267 of record CBFIHA010000004.1, on the reverse strand, counting down.
CGCTCACCGCTGGCGGCTGAAACGCCCGGCGGCAGAACCTTTGGAAGTGGTGGTCGCATGCTGGTCGGTACAATCGGTTCCCGAGTTTTCCTTCCGCTGCTGGCGGTGATCGGTCTGATCGCCACCGCAGAAGCACGGGCGGCCGGCTATCGCACCGCCAACTTTGTCATTGAGGCGCCCTCCGAGCAGCTGGCCCGGCGGATCGGTGATGCCGCCGAACAGTACCGCCACGATCTGGCAATTGAATGGACTGGCAAACCGCTGCCCCGCTGGAGCCGTCCCTGCCCGATCACCGCACAGGTCGCCCCACACCTGGGTGCTGGCGGCGCCACCAGTTTTGTCTTCGACCGGGGTGAGGTCTTCAACTGGACGATGACCATTCAGGGCAGTGAAGAGCGGATTCTCGACTCAGTTCTGCCCCATGAAATCACCCACACTGTTTTCGCCAGCCATTTTCGGCAGCCACTGCCGCGGTGGGCCGACGAAGGGGCCTGCACCACGGTCGAACATCCCGTGGAGCGGGCCCGTCAGCACCGCATGCTGATTGAATTTCTGCGGACCGGCCGCGGCATCGCCTTTCCCGAAATGTTCGCCATGCGGGAGTACCCGGCCGATGTGCTGCCGCTGTACGCCCAGGGCTATTCACTGGCCCGGTACCTGATCGAGCGTGGAGGCCGCCGCCGGTATGTTGCCTTTGTCGGCGACGGACTCGACGGCAAAGACTGGGCGGCGGCCCTTGGTCGCCACTACGGCGTTGGCGATCTGGCAAACCTGCAACAGACCTGGCTCGACTGGGTGAAGCGGGGCTGCCCGGCACCACCGGCGGCCATTGCGGCGGTCATCCCGGAGCCGGCAAGCTGGTCACCGACCACCCGGGGCCAGAGCCCCGACCCGACCCCCCGCCGCCAGCCCAACCCCCAGCGCCTGGCCACCACGACCAGCCGGCAGTCGATCTACGTGCTGCAGGCCCGGCGGGCTCAACGCCAGGAAGCCAGTGCCCCCGAGCCGGGGACGGCCGCAGTCCCGGTCACCCGCCGGTGACAAGCACTGTCATGTGGTAAAAGACCGGGGCGGCGAAGCAGATCGAATCGATCCGGTCGAGCACACCGCCATGGCCGACGACGAGCGTGCCGTAGTCCTTGACGCCGCGGTCCCGTTTGATCGCCGACATCGTCATGCCGCCGGCGAAGCCCATCACCGCCACCACCAGGCCGGCCACCGCCGCCTGCCAGGGCTGGTAGGGGGGCGCGGCCCACCAGAGGACCGCCGCCAGCAACGCGGTGCTGGTGGCACTGCCCAGTAGCCCTTCCCAGGTGCGGTTGGAACTGACCGCGGCAGCCACCAACCGCTGGCCGAGCACCCGGCTCCAGACATACTGCATGCAGTCGGCAAACTGCACCAGCAGGATCAGAAAGAAGAGCAGCCGAAAGTTGGCATCACGACCACCGGCGGCCGCCGTGGCAATCGGCAGTTCAAGCAACGCTGGCGCGAACGAGAGACAGTAGACGCAGACCACCAGACCCGCCTGAATCTTCGCCGTCCGCTCGAGGAACCGCTTGTAGTCCCCTGCCACCGCCGACCGGGCGAGTACGAACAGGGTCGCATAAACCGGCAGGAAAACGCTGTAGATGTCGTAGCGATTCAGCCCGACCAGCACATAGTGCAGCGGCGTGAAGAGGAAGAAGACCCAGAAGAGCGACCGGTGATCACCCTTGCGGGTCGGCGTCAGCGTGATGAATTCCCGCAATGCCCAGAACGACACCAGTCCGAACAGCGTGACCGTGGCAGTCGACCCCAGCCAGAAGGCGGCTGCCAGCACGCTGCAGAGAATCCACCAGCCCCGGATCCGGAGGTTGAAGGTCCGCACCGCCGCCGGATCGATGCCCCGATCCGAATGCCGCTTGAGAAACTGTCCCACGGCGGTGACCAGCAGCAACAGCAGCAGTACGCCGGCAATCAGAGCAATGGTTCGGATATCGTTCACGGTCAGGCCGCCCGGCGGCCGGCTACTCCTTCAGCGACAGAACCGCCCGCCGGGCCCGGGCGAGGAAATCGAGCTTGGCCTCATCCCGCTCCAGCCAGAGCGGCGGCCCGAAACTGATGCATGAGAGCAGGGGTACCGGCAGGAACTCGCCCCGCGGCAACACCCGGTTGAGATTGTCGATGTGGACCGGAATCAGTTCGATGTCGGGCCGCTTCTTGGCCAGGTAGTAGAGCCCACTTTTGAACTCGCCCACTTCTCCGGTCACACTGCGACTACCCTCGGGAAAGACGATCAGTGAAAAATTTGGCCCCGCTTCCCGCAGCATCAGGTCGACGGGACTCTGATGCACCTTGATGTCGGTCCGGTCGATCAGGATCGCATCGAAGACCTCCTGAGCCAGCCACCGCCGCACCATCCCGCCCGACCAGTAATCTTTGGCCGCCACCGGACGCGTCACCTCCCGCACCACCCGTGGCAGGGACGCCCAGATCAGCAGGGCGTCGAGATGGCTGGTGTGATTGGCGAAATAGACCCGCTGACAGGTATCAGGCTGGCTGGCGATCCACCGCACGCTGGCCCCGGCGAGCAACCGGGCCAGCCCAGCCAGACCCAATCCCGTCAGCCGGCACAGCGGGGTCCGGCTGACCGGCTGGGTGCGGGGTGGCGGTGACAGATCGGCGGGGGCAAGCATCGTGAGCCGATGGGGGTTGGAAACGGGACAGGCGGACAGCCGCTCAGGGGGCGGAGACGAAGGGGTTGTGTCGTTTCTCGTGGCCGATGGTGGTCGGCTCACCGTGACCGGGCAGCACCACGGCCGAGTCGGGAAGGCAATAGAGGTGCTCGACAATTCCCGCCGCGAGGGCCGAAAAGTCACCATCGGCGAAGTCAGTCCGCCCGATGCCCTCGTGAAACAATACATCCCCGGCAAATACGAGGATCGGATCGGTCGGGAACCAACAGACAACATGCCCAAGGGAATGGCCGGGAATCTCAGCCACCGCCGCCTCGAGACCGGCAAATCGAATCGGTTCACCCTGCCGCAGCAGGGTGTCCGCTGGTGGGCTGGTCACAGCGATACCGTATCCAGCAGAGAGGTTGGCAACCGGATCGGTCAGCTTATTTGCGTCGGCGTGGCCGATCATAATCGACGCCCGCGGCCACCGCTGCCGGAGCGGGGCCACCCCGGCAATATGGTCGGAATGCCCATGCGTGAGGAGCAGCCCAGCCGGCTCCAACCCCTCCCGGTCGAGCAACTCCACGATCGGTTCCGGCTCAAAACCGGGGTCAATGACGAGGCAGGCCGCCTCACCAGTCCGCCTGACGATGTAGCTGTTCTCAGCAAATGGACGCGAGACCACCCGAAAAACCTCGAGCGGACCGGCAGACACCAGCGGGGTTGGGATAGTCATGGCGGGGGTGCGGGAGAAGGCTGCAACTATCAGGACGACCCAGATACTCTATCCGCTCGGCCACCAATACCGGCAGGGGGGACCGGGAAAAACCCTTCCGGAGCGACCGCGGAGCAGGGGTTTTTTGACGTAGCCCGCCGCTGCCCCGATCGCTACCGTTTCGCAACCGTGGCAGTCCGATGGCTTTCGTCGGGCCTTCACGGCCGGTTGGAGCGGCTCGCCCGGTCATTCGCATGGTGCGGATGAGGCGACCCGCGGCAAGAACAGCAACGCCGCGGCCACCCGCGGAGCGATACATCGGATGAGTGACATTACCAGCGTGTCCCGATCGCGACTCCACGGCACCTGGTGATTAATGGTCATTCGGACGATCCAATGGAGGATTTTGGAATGAGCGGATCTGGCAAGCCTGCGTCGGCATCGCTGCAGCACCGAATCGGAGCCCGGCGTTGGCCTCGCCACTTTGTCTGGGCCCTGCTTCCCTGTCTCGCCGCCGGCATCGCCGCAGCCGAACAGCCGGGGCTGCTGCCCAATGGCGGGTCTGCCGAGGGCAACGTCGGGGCTCCCGATGCCGTCGCCAGCACTACCCCGGGCCAACATCCGCTGGAGCCGGCCCTGGCCCTGGCGGCCAGGGGCCTGGCCAACATCAAGGCCAACATTCAGGACTACTCATGCACGGTCGTGAAGCGGGAACGGATCAGCGGTGAACTGAAGCCCCACGAATATATGTTCGCCAAGGTCAGGCACGAGCCGTTCAGCGTCTATCTTTATTTCCTCGCCCCCGACAGCGTGAAAGGCCAGGAGGTGATCTTCGTTGACGGCCGCAACGACGGCAACATGCTGGCCCATGCCGGCAGTGGCGTCCGCGCGATGGTCGGGACGGTTTCACTCAAGCCGCAGAGCATGCTGGCCATGCAGGGCAATCGCTACCCAGTTACGGAACTCGGCGTCGAGAACCTGGCCAAACGACTCGTTGAGGTGGCCGAGCACGACAAGCAGTTTGGCGAGTGCGAGGTCAACTTCTACCCCGAAGCCAAGGTCAACGGCCGGATCTGCACCTGCGTGCAGGTCGTTCATCCGGTACCGCGGCGGAACTTTCGGTTCCACCTGGCCAGGGTCTACATCGACGACGAGCTGCTGATTCCAATCCGCTACGAAGCCTATGACTGGCCGGCCGAGCAGGGCGGGCAGCCGGTGCTGATGGAAGAGTACACCTACATGAACGTGAAGGTGAACAACGGCTTCACCGACGCCGACTTCGACCCGGCCAACACCGCCTATAAATTTGGCGCCAGCAAATGACCCCGGTCGCTGAATGGTTTCACCTCAGGCCGCGGCCGTCGGCCTGACTGGCGGCCATTCAGCTGACGGGACCTGGTCGACTGGGCACAGCCGCACGGGTGACCGATGAGGCCCCGACCGGCGACTCTCGCCGGTACTCGATCGTCTCGGCCTCGGCGGGCGGCACCGCCGGCGGCAGTCCGCTTCGGCGGAATCGCAGCCACCGGTCGACCAGCGTTGCCGCCGCTCCGGCCACGACAAGAAACCCTGGCCAGAGCGGCTGCCGGGTGAGCAGCCAGACGCCGCCACCAAGCCCGACCACCACCGGCCACCAGCGGGCGGCGGCGGCAAATGTCCGCCCCGGTCGCCGCGTCACAGACCACCAACCGGCCGCGCCGGCCAGCAACACCAACAGCGTCGCCGCCGTCCGCCCCGAATCGGTCGCTGACTGAGAGACGAACCGCACGGTGATCGCCGGCCGCCCCGGCGTCGGCAGCAGGGTGAGCCGCGACCAGCGTGGATCGCCAGCCGCTGGTTGGCTGTTCGACTGGATGATGCCCCGCGACCAGGCGGTACCGGCGTCGCGACGCCCAGCCCCATCTGCTGCCCAGGCCTCCAGCGGCGACCAGTCGGGTTGCCGAAGACTGCGGAACTGCTCAATGCGACTGGTGGCCGCCGCCGATTTGCCGGCCATCAGATCTGTGAGCAGGCGATCGATCGCGGCACTGGCCTCAGCACGCAGTTGCCTGGCCTCGGCAGCCGTTGCCGTCCGGCCCTCTCCCGCCACCCGAAGGGCTTGGCTGGCCGGATAGTCGAGTGTCCAGATCACCCGCTCAATCGGCAGTCCGGTCACCATCGGCGGTTCGAACGAGACCGGTTCTCCGCGCATCGCATCGGCGCCGATCTCCCCGACAAAGACAGCCACAATCTCACGGGGCCAGGGGTTGGGCCGCAGGGGAATCATCCAGACGTCATCCGGCCCGTCACGTCCCGGCACCGCCGGCTGCACTTCCCTGCCATCAACCAGCAGCTCAAACAGCCTGAAGCCCTCCGGCAACCGCAGTCCCACTGCCGCCCGGCTGGTGGTCAGATCAAACCGACCGATACCCGACAGACGGCCCCGTTCATCGACGATGATTTCGATGTCAGCCAATTCAACCGCGGCGCGGGAGCCTTTGGGACGATCGGGCGGAGCGGGCCGATCGCCACCGGGCGAGGCGGCCTCCCCGGCCCGGCTGGATTCCTTCACCGGCAGTTGGCTCGGCCCCGTCGTGCGGTATGACCAGGCTGCGTTATTCACCGGCAGGTCAATCCGCCAGGTATCGGTTCCGCCGGCACGCTCGACTGCCACGCCGGTGATCGCATCAGGCTCACCGGCACGCGGCTCACTGCCGGCGGTGCGATCCGGCAACGCTGGGGCCTCGAACAACTCGGGCCGTCCCTGCCGCGCAGCGTCGGTCCAGAGGACTGAATAGGGAAGCGTCGCAGCGATCGTGGAACGAACCAGCGGCAGCGGTCCGGCCGCCGGCAGCGGGCTGCCGCGGCGGGCCTCCAGCCGCAGCAGATAGCGACCCAGACGGGGGCGTTGCAGGACCAGCCGCTGGCTGCCGGGAGAATCTGCGGTGCGGACCAGATCGACCGGTGATCCGCTGACGGCAGCATCACCCGTTTCGGGCTGCTCACTGAGCTGACAGGTTTCGATTTCGAACCCCTCCGGGATGCCGAGCCGATCCTCGAGCCAGACTGTTGAGCGGGCATCAATCGCTGCTTCATAGACCAATCGGGTCTCGCGGCTCCCGCTGACAATCTCCAGCTGCTGCCGGCCCCGCACCGGCGTTCCCGACCGGGTCACCTCAAGGATCACCGGCTGACGTTGAAGGGCCAGCGGCGGCATGCCGTTGGTCGCTTCACCGGTGGCTGAACCACTCCGCGGCCCGGCGGTCACCGGCTCGAGACTCGTCTCGATGACATCGGCGGACCAGCTGATGCCGGCAAATGAGTCTTCCAGCAGCGGCGGGGCGGCACTGCCGGGAAACCGCACCGTCAGATCGAGATCGGCAGCCGCCGCCACCAGCACCTCGCGGTGATCGACCCGAACGCCACGTAGCCAGACGTCGGGGAGATCGAAGACACCAACCGGCCCGGCCAACGGCATGGTGAAAGGAATTTCAAACCGAGCCTCCCCCGTGACCGGCGTCTGGCGGTCAACCCGGTAGACACCGGGTCCGACCGTGACCAGCTCATAGTCTGCCGCGGCCCCGGCCGGCTGGCCGGCAGGATCAACCGTGGCCGGTTGCAGCCGCGGATCGGTCTGCAGCCAGACCGTGGGCAGAATTGCCTGTCCGGTGTCGATCGTGAACTCGGCCGTCAGCCGGCAGGCGTCGGCATCCCAGGCCAGCCGATTCTGGCTTTCGGCCTCCCGAACCACCACGACCAGGCTGCCCTCGGGATCGACCGGGCGGATCAGCCGCAGCAGGCTGGCCGCGGGTAGCCGGTAGCCCTGTTGGCCACTGTCGGAAGACCGTAAAGCGGTCGCCGGCTGAAACACCCTGCCATCCCGTGACCACTCGCAGACCAGGCTCCTACCACCCCGGCCGGTGGCATCCTGCGCTGCCGGGATCAGGCTCGTTCGGGGCGAGACCGGCAGCCGCACCTCGGCAACTTCCAGATCACCCCGACGATTCCAGGCGGGCTCAAGCGGTATCGCCACGGTGTGCCGACCGGCGGCCGGCAGCGGCAGGGTCAGCCGCCGCCGATCGGCCGACAGGCTGGCCCGCACCACTCCCCCGTCAAGCCGTACAGGCAGGATCGCAAACCGGCTCTCAGTCGGAGCCTGGTCGAGTGACAGGACGGTGGCATTATCAGACTCGACCAGCAGGTTCAGCCACCAGACCTCTGCCGAACCGACCGGCCGGCGGCTCCGGTTGGACTGCGGTTCAACCCTGCAGTCAAGCAGCCGCGTCCCCGGTCGACCCGTCGCTGTTTCAGCCCCCGCCAGTACCCGGAACAGCGGCTGCGGCACAAGCGCCGTCAGGCCTCCTTCAACCGGCGTCAGGAAGACCCGCAGCGGGGTCTCCTCGGCAGCCACCGGCACCGGCACCAGCAGGGCAGCCACCACGAGCCCACCGAGCCCGGTCGGCCTGGTGATGCCCCGCAACCGCAGGATGGCCACGGCCACCACCGCCCAGAGCCCCGCCCGGAACAGCAGGTCGAGGGGCTGCGGAACCCAGAGAGCAGCGACGGCCAGAACGGTTGCCGCCCCCAGCAACAACCAGCTGCCCCGCCAGGGAATCTGGGTCGCAAACCCCGCCGCCAGCAGGGCCGCCAGCCCCGCGGCAGTCACCAGCGTGAGCCGGTCGACAAGCAGAAAGTGGTGCGGCTCATAGCGGCCCCCCACCGGCACAAATCGTCGGCTGTGGAAGGCCCGGTCGACGCCGGCATTCCGTCGCTTCCCGCTGAACGTCTGGGCTGCCTGCGCGACTCCGCCAACCAGCCGGCTGGTCCAGTCGGAATGCTGCCGCTCAAGCTCCCGGTAGCCGCGGGCGGTGGCGGCGATCGACAGAGTATCGGGCAACAACAGAAGCCATTCCCGGACCAGCGTCGGTGCATCGACTGTCGGCGTGTCGGTCCTGAGCTGCCAGAGACCGAACTGCGGCACCGCCACGGCGGCTGTCTGCACCAGCACCGTCACCCGACGTTTTCCGGGAGGCAGATAGATTGACAATTCGCTGGCAGGGGCCGCGAGCAGGGGCATCCGCTCTCCCCCGACCGTCACGCCCAGCAGCCGGTGATCGGCGGGCAAGGTCAGCTGGATGCTGCGGCGGCCGTCGTTCTCAAGTTCAAAGCTGGTCTCGAATTCTGCCGCGCCAGAGGCGTAACACCGCACGGTCGTCCGCTCCTGCCAGACCCAGGCCCGGGCGACAGGCCGGGCGGCCATTGGAGCCGGCACCAGCACTGCGGCCGGTCCGGAACCACTCCCCGCCACCGCCATGTCATAGGCCAGTTCGGCCACCGTCTCGAGCGGGGCATTGGCGTGTCGTTCGCGCGGTGGCAACTCTGTCAGCCGCTGGTTGTCGACCAGCGGCCGCTCCTTCCCGACCGCCCGCACAATCGCTTCACCGGTGGCAGAGACAGCCGACTCGACCCAGGCCAAGGGCAGCGGCGTCGGCTCGGTGAACGGACGGGTAGCAGTGGCCCGCAGGGTTCCCGAGCCGGCCACCGGCGGAGTCACCTCGATCCGATACGAGGCTGCCGCCGGCCATGGCGTGGCCACCAGCCCCTCACGGGTGCCACGATCGACCGGTTCCAGCCGCCGAGCAAAGACGGTCGTGTCGCCAGCGGCGAGGATCGACCAGTCGAGTTCGCCAACCGGTTCCGAGAAGTGAACGGTAACCGCATCGAGCTGCCCCTGGAGCGGCTGACAGACAAAACTGTAGGTCTCGTTGAGCCGGTCCCCGCGGACCGTGAAGCGGGCCTGAGTCTCAGCCTCCAGCGGCGGCCTTCGCCGCAGCAGCCGGAACGAGCGGGGCGGCGTCAGCGCTCCGGCCGCAACCCGCTGCCGCCAGCCGTTGCCCTCGCTGAGCGCGAGCAGCCGGGGCGGAAGCATCTGCGATTCCTCCTCCCCGACGCCACCGATCTCCTGCAGCGTGGTATCGGAACTGGTCTGCAGGTCAATCCATGATCGGCCGGCGGCCTCGCCGATCAGCCGGACCATCTCGACGTCGGCCGAACTGAACCGGCTGCCGGCGGGAATACCACCGCGGTGCCCGGTAATCCGCAGCCGCAGCTCCCGGTCGGTTGTCACTGCCTTCGGCAGATCGAGAATCAACCGGTCTCCGCGTCGTTCCCGGACAACCTTCCACTCATACTGCGGTCCCGCCGGCCCGGTCGGCTCGCCCCGCGCGGCCGTGACCGCTGGCCGATCCGGCAGTGACTCAAGCGGTGTGCCCGCCGTCTCAGCGGCCGCCTGGCTGAGCGGTTCGATAGAGTCGATGAACCAGCCATCGCCAACGATCGCCTCGAGGCGATGGATGCTGCCCCGCCGCACTCGGATGTCGCAGGCCGTCCGACCGATGACGGCGGCGGTCGTCAGGTCAACCGTCGTCACCCGGGCGATGTCGAGTTCCGGTCGCTGCGGCGTGACCGTAACGCTCACCGTCGCCTCGGGGCGTTGAGGCTCGAACGCGAGCCAGGCTCCGGAAACCTCCGGCGCGTCCTCAATGCCGAGGCCCGGAGCGTCCAGTCCAGGCAGCGGCCAGCGGACGGACTCCTCGGGTGAGACCGGCAGGCAGCCGGCAGTGTCAATGTCGACGCACTGCAGATCGGCCGCCACCGTCACCACCAGGCCACCGCCGGCCCACTGCCAGGCTTCGAGGGCGATCCCCGGTAGCCGATCCAGCAGGCTCTTCTTCGAATCGGTGGCCAGCACCGCCCGGAGTTGCAACGGCCATCGCCTCCCGAGGGCCTCCACCGGCAGCCGGATTGCCAACGGCTCATCCGGCTGCGACAGCCGCTCGACGGGGATGGCATCACGCCCCGTTGGCGGCTGGAGCGAGAGTTGCGTCAATTGCAGCCGGGGGGCACTCGCCAGGGAGAGATCACGTTGAGTCCACTTGCCTTCGGGCACGAGCACTGCCGTCAGTTCCTCGGCCCGGCGGCCGATATGAACCCTCGACCAGAGAAACAGGCGGGGACTCGTCGCCGCCGCCACTGTGAGTTCGACCGCGTCGCGGGGCCCGAGGGCGAACTCCCAGACCCGCCGGCTTTGGCCAGCCACCATCACCGGTTCCGGCTGCTCGAAACTTCCCCGGCAACCAGGAATCTGGGGTTCAAGGCCGGTGGGAAGATCGAGTAGCAGTGTCGTCGCAAGGGCAGGGACAAGCGGCAGTCGGTAGAAGAATTCCGGCTGCCCCCCGGCCAGAGGCACCGCCTGGATTTGCGGCTGCAGCCCGCGAGTGGGCCGGATGGATACCGCCGCAGTGACGACCCCGGGCCCCGGCACCCGCAATTCAAGCGAGCCGTCGGGCAACCCGAACAGATCGACCTCACTGCCAGCGGGAGTTCGGGGGTCAGTGGCCGGCGGCACCAGCGCGGGCGGTTCAACGATCTGGTCGTCCTCACCCGCCGTCGCTGCCCGCCAGCGACAATCCCGCAGGTCGGTCTGCCCGACCGGCAAAGCGACCGAGGGCAGTCCTGTCGCCGGATCACCCTGCCCCGCGACCGCGAACTCGACCTTTCCCACCAACCGCCCAGCCTCATCCAGCCGGACCTGGTAGCGAACCAGATCGGCGGCTGGACGCGGCAACCCGGTCAGCCGCCGCCCGCCCGGGGTGGCGAACTGCCGCACCGCCTCCTCAAACTCCGCTGCCGCCATCGGTACATACTGCACCCCGGCAGGGACAACCTCCGCCAGTCGCCCCGGAGGCACCTGCACACGGATGAACGACAACCCGCGGTCTCCGGCAGCGACCGTCACCGGCGGCTCGATCGGTGGCGGAACGGCCGGGGCGGGCTCTTCAGCGGCGAGGTTCGTGCGGGCTGATCCAGCCGTAACGACCGCCGCCAGGATCAGCCAACAGATCAAGGTGGCATGAGCAAACACCGGCGGCCCCGCGTTCCCCGGCCGCAACTGCCACAGACTTTCACTGCCCGGTCGATTCACCATCGGATGGCTCCCTACGATTCGGCGACGGAACGCCGGGGAGTGACCGCAGCGGCAGGCGCTGCCGGGGGCGTCTTTGTATTGATAACCAACGACTCATCCGGGGCAGCCCGCGTGACTGAGTCGGGACGGCCGGGCCTCGAGAAAGCTTCGGGCGGCAGGACCGGCCCAACCGGCCGGGCCGTCCGCCACCAGTTGAAAACAAAGGCCATGAAGGCCAGCAGCAGCCCGGGCACCGCTGCCTGAAGCACCGTCAGGGTGGCCAGCGGAACGATCGCCATGCCGGCGATGAAGCCCGCCGCCAACGGAACGGCCAGCCAGCGGAGGAGCCCCCCCCGCAGCGATACGGCCAGTCCAAGGGAAAGCGGCAGCCCGCTCGCCAGGAGCACCAGCAGCCAGCGCGGCACCAACACAATTCGGGTGGCGGCCGGCGTGCCGACGTCGCAAAAGACCAGCCGGGCCTCAGTTCCCGCCGCCGGCGCCGCCAGCAGTGGCTCCGGCCAGTCGGCCGGAGCACCCGAGCGGGCAGACCGTCCCGGGCCGGAACCGGCCCCCGAACGAGTCACGGCAGCAGCCACCCAGGCTGCAAGATCGGCGGTCGAAACCAGCGGCGTTGGCTGGAAACCAAACCGCGTCCAGGCCCAGGTCTGCTGATTGGTCCAGCCGGTGGGCCCGGCGAGCACGGTGGCATCGGCGGGCGGTAGCAGTTCCCAGTAGACCCGCCGGTAGAGTGTGGAGGCCGGCAACCCGGGCCGCTCCAGTTCAACCCCCAGCGGCACCGGCAGGCGACCGGCCAGCGACCGGTCGGCCAGCGGCTGACGAACCTCGATCTCCAGCAGATGGGTTCCACCCTCCTGGTCGAGATCGACCATGAGGCGACCGCTGGCATCCTCGGCCACCAGCCAGTTGCCACCATCAACCCGCACGCGGGCGGTGGTTCGCCCCAAAGCCGGATCTGTCTGGCCGCTGTCGTTCGCCACCGGCAGGAACAGGGGCAGTCGTCCGGCCGATGTGGTGATGGCGTAAGTCCAGCGATCCAGTCTGAGCGTCCGCCGCAACGTCGTCCGCACCCAGGCGGCCTCAACCACGGTCTCGCCACGAACGTCCTCGCTGCGTCGGGAAATTGCCAGGTCGATCTGCGGCTGTTGCCGCACTGCGTTCCAGGTCCGCCCGAAGCCGAGTTGCTGCAGATCGCCCTCCCGATTCCACCGGTCGTCCCGAACGTCAACTGTGAAACCGACCGCCTCGGTCAGTGTCACCGATTCACGAGCGATGACCGCAGGCCGGGGTAACAGCAGCGGCACCGACACCGCCACGGTCGTCTCTTCGGGAATCGTGGGCAGCGGGAGCCGGTAACGGACCACCAGTTCCCCCGTGCCCAACAGCGGTTCCGTCAGCAGCACTCGGACCGCTCGCCGCGGCGCCAGCCGGACCGGCTGGGCATCGCCGTCGACCGATTCATCGGGTGGAGTGGCCGGCGCGGCCGCGGCTGGTGGGGGCTGGGAGTCGGCCTCGACATCGGCAGCGACGACTTCTGGCAGCAGCAACTGGCCATTCTGGCGAATCTCGACATCGGCCTCATTCAGCACCGCCTCCGGGACCAGCCACTCGATGAATTCCAGCGGCACGTGGGCAACATCCAGCCGCACCACCTGGCGGACCGCGAGTGCCGTGGTGCCAATGTCAATCTGGGCGGCGACCGTGGCATCGACCTGGCGGTCAAGGAATCGGCGGGTCGCCGCAAAGATCGCCTCGGTCGCCTCCACCCGATAGGCCATCCGGGGCAGGTCGCCGGTCCCCCTGCCCTGCTGGGTGGCGACCTGACGACTCATGCCCTCGATCAGTTCATTGTCGGGGATCACCTCAATGTCACTGTCCGAGGTAATAGTGACACTGGCAGGCCCGACCAAATCGGCCCGGGGCACGGGCGTGGTCCACCGCAGGAGCGTGTTGACGCGGTCGATCGGTCTGCTGCAGCGGAGCTCGACCACCACGTCACCGGCCAACGGCTGCAGAAATGGCACTGAGACCTCATCCTCGTCGCCAGCCACTCTGGCGGTGTCGACGATGCCGGCCGGCCCGACCTCCTCGACCTCCCAGCCCGGAATGGCCAATCGCACCCGCTCGGCTGCCACCCCGCGGATCGACGCCCGCAACCGGATGTCGAGTTGCACCCGGCTGCCACTGACGTGATAGCGGTACTCCGGCTCAATCACCACGCGGCTGCTGCGGGGCTTCACCTTCAACGGCAGCCGGACGGGCTGCGAGTCATAGGCGAAGGCGGCAACAAATCCCGGCTGCTGCATGGCAACTGGGAGATCGATGCGACGATTCTCTGGCCGCGGCTCCCAGTCGACCTGCCAGTCACCGTCAGCGATCACGCTGGTGCTGCCCCATTGCCGCCAGGGCGGGATACCGGCAACGTTGAAACCGCCGGCATCGAAGCCGGTTCGACCGGCGGCATCGATAGCCCGCTCGCAGGCGAGTTCGATGACCGCACGGCCCTCCCGTACATCGTCGAGGCGAACCACGACCTGGGGCTGATCGGGCGTGCCGGCCCGTCGGACCAGGCTGGCCGGCTGGCCGATCCGGCGAAGCGTCGATCGCGGTGGTAGCCCAATGGTGAGGGTGCGGCGATCGACTGGCAGGTTGGCCAGCCGGAGCACTGCATCGATCCTGGCGGTGCGGCCATCAACCCTGACGACACTTTCGGTCGTCACCTCGGTCAACTCCGCGGTCACCATGGTCGACTGGTCGGGCTTTGCCAGCCTGATGCGGGTCGGCCCAACCAGTCCCTCGACCGACACCAGGCTCCCGCCGGCCGCCGCCGTGTCGCTGCCCAGCGGGGTCACGGCAGGCGCGAGCACCCGTGGCTCAAGGCTGACCTCTGGCTGCCGCCGCCAGGTCTCAATTTCAAGACGGGAACTGGCTGCTGCGGGCAGCGTCAATGAGATCAGGTCCCGACGCTCAGTGGCATCGACCGGAACCATTCCCCGCAGCCTGATTGTCTGCCGCTCAGCCCCACCGTCGGGAAGGGCTGTTCCGGCTTCCTGCCCATTGACCCAGATGAGGAAGCCACCGCTCTCGCCGCGGAAGATCGGCTGGTCTCCCGCAGCCACTGGGGCTGTCTTCTCGGACACGGCTGGAGCAGCCGCCGCCGGCTGCCTGTCGATGGTGAGAACGACCCGGCCGGTGCCGGTCACCTCGGGCGGCCCGGCCAGCACGAGTTCGGAAAGCTTCAGCGGCAGCATGACCCAGCCGGGACGGGTTTGCCTGATCACCCCCTCGACGTCAACGACAGCCGTCTGACGACCGGCCGACTGGGCTGGCATCGTGACCCGCACCCGCACCTGCTCAAGGACGGCACCGGGCAGTTCCGGAAGCCCGGGCAGCCCTTCCCGCAGCCGGATCAGATCGACAAAGTCGCGGTAGCGAAAGCCGGGGACCGGCACCAGCCCGCCAGCATCGTCCTCGAGATAGTAAAGCTCGGGTTCAAGCTCCCGTACCAGAGCCTTTGCCTGCGGCTGCACCGGCTCTGCGGCCCCCGCGTCAGCCAGCGGCACGAACAGCCATCCGCAAGCGAGCCAGGCGGCAAACAGCCCTCGCAGGGGCGGGCGGCAGAGCCTCCGCTGCCGGCGGGAAAAGAGGCAATTCACGACCAGTTGCCGTTACCTAAGGTGTCAGAGTTTTCCGATTGCGCAAACCGCTACCTCTTTGAACCTACCCCGCCGCAATCAGACCTGCCCAGTAAATTCCCAATGCCGGGCAAACTGCGGCCCTGTTCCCGCCGGATGAGCCGGACGACCGGCACGAACCATTTCTCCCGCTCCGCTCTCAGCCCTGCCGGGGCTCGTCGGCGAGCACCTCGTCGAGCCCGGCGGCAACAAGCCGGTTGGCGGCGGCGACGAACGCCGGCCGGTCAAGCGACACCTGCCGCGGCTGGGGCGTGCCGACCGGGTCGTCGGCATGCCGGCAGGGAATGACGACTCCCCCCGCTTCACTGGCGATCAACAGCCCGGCGGCGACATCCCAGCAGGCAATCTTGCGGACCCAGAAGCCATCGAGGCGGCCTGCCGCCAGATATGCCAGGTTGATAGCCGTTGAGCCGGTCCGTCGCACCGAATGGACCTGGGGAATAACCGCCAAAAAATCACGGACCGCCTGCGACTCGGCCGAAACGTGGGGCGGGAAGCTGACCGCCACAAGGGCATCGCCGAGGCTGGCCGGATCGGCGGTCTGCAGGAGGACCCCGTCGAGCTTGGCACCCCCGCCGCGGGTCGCGGTGAAACACTCGTCGGCAACTGGATCGTAGATTGCACCTGCCAGCAGGTTGTCACCCACAGCCAGCGCGACCGACACGCAGTACGCCGGGAAGCCGTGGACGTAGTTACTGGTGCCATCAAGCGGATCGACCATCCACCGCAGTGGCGGCACGTCGGTGTCGGCCTCTCCCTCCTCGCCAATGAACCCATGATCCGGGAAGCGGCCGAGCAGAATCTCGCGGATCGTACGCTGGGCGGCGATGTCGGCCTCGGTCACCAGGTCCCTCGGCCCCTTCTTCGAGATGCCGAACCGCCCCCGCCAGTCCCGGAGCACCTCGCCCCCAGCCCGGGCCGCTGTCTCCGCCACCTGGCCGAACTCCCTGAGCTCGCCCACCGTCGGTTCGGGTTCGTTTCTGCCGCTGTCCGCTGCGTCAGCCATTTATCCTCCTCTGCCATGCCCGGATTTCAACCACCCGGCTGTGTCTTCCAGCAATCTACAATATGCTCGCGTCATCATGACGCAGTCTGCTTCCCCCCCTCAGCCGGCCACCAGCATTCTCTGGCACTCCGGCTGCGAATCGGGCCGGCCGGGGCCCGGCGACAGACCCGGTGGGAAACGGCAGCTGCGGTTCGATCGCGGCGACCTCGTGGGTCTGCTCGACCTCAGCCAGCCTCACCGGGGTGTGCGACTGGCAGGCGGCGCGGCGGCGCTGCTGGCGGTCCAACTGCCGGAATCACCCACCGACCGACTGGTCGAAGGCTGGGTTCGCGGGGGGGATGCCGTCGCCATCCACGAACCCCGCGACAGCCGCCGGCTGCGGACCACCGCGCTTTGGCGGCTTTCAGCCGGTCCCGCCGAGCTGAACATTGAATTGGTGTTGTCGACACAGACCTCTGCGGTCCGCAGCGATGGGGCCACCGCCGTCGACTGCCTGCTGCCCGCGATGGAGATTGTTGTTGGCAGCAGCGACGGGCCGCGGACCGACTGGACCGCGTTGGCGACTTCAGCCGGTGGCGGGAATCGGCCCCAGCTGCCCTGGCGGCAGCTGCCGGATTCCGCAGTGCTCTGCCTGCTCTTCCGGCAGGCAGTCTCCGGGCGGAGCCTGGCGATCTGTGTGCGGCGGGATGAGGGCCGGGAGCTCGCCCTCCGCAGGCTGTCACCACCCGGCGACGCAGAGCTCCCCCGGTTTGCCCTGACAACCTGGTTTTTTCCGACCCTGATCGAAAAGGGGGTGCTGCACCGCAGCCGGCTGCAGATCACTCTCGGCAGCCCGGCAAACGATCGGGAATGGGCCGCCGCCGCCGCCCGATCGCTGGCTGCCCAGCCGCCGCTTTTGCAGTAGCGGCAATTGCAGCGGCGGCGGTAGAGTCCGGCAACGGGCGGTCGTAATCCGGGTAAACAGGCGAAGCCTTGCCGGCTGGTGCAGCCGGGTCCGGCAGCGGTCGTCCCACCGCCAGAATCGCCGAGAGACCGCCAATGCTCGACCTGATAGTTGCCTCCGATCCGGCCGTCGACCGCCCAATCGCCGAGCCGGAAGGCCTTCCCGAACCACTCAGCCAGCGGGTCCGGCAGGCACCCCTGACTGCCCTGCGGCAGGTCTACCAGTTGGCCCGCCAGCACGACGCCCGGGGCGTGGTGCTCTGCGGCAGCGTGCTTGATCAGCTGCGGGCCAGCCCCGCCCAGGTGATCGCCATTCGCCGGCTGATCATCGAAGCCTCTGCCGCCGGCTGCGAAACCATCTGGGTCACCAGCAATCCGACAGCACCGCGCGAGGTCCAGCGGATGCTCGGCGAGCCGGCCGGCCTCAGCTTTGCCACGCCACTGAACCCCTGGACCGGTACAATCCGCTCCGCCACGGTCGAACTCTGGGCCATCGCCGCGGCAGCCGATGCCGAGCGGGCGGTCGCCACCGAATCACCCGCACCGTTGCACCGCCGGCTGCTGATCGGCTGCGAAGCCGAACTGGGACGGACTGCCCGGCAGACATTGCCACCGTCGGTCCTGGCCCGGCCCGACACCCTGGCGATCTGGGCAGCTGCCAGCGATCGGGGCCTGCCGCCGGGAGTTCTCTGGCTGCCTCCGCTCCAGCCCCGGTCGCGAGAGCAGCAGCTACCCGAGGGCTGCCACGGCCTCCGGCTTTACCGGCCACCAACAGCCGACGACGCGGCGTTGGGTGCAGCGGCCGAGACTTCCTCTACGACCGGTACGGCGGTCGCCACCTGGCAGCCACTCCAGGCGGCGGCGGTGGTCTGGCGGACCATCTGCATCGAGTCTGCCGAGGGGGACCACACCGGCTTGGCGGACACACTCTGGCGGGCCCTTGAGCCGTTGGTGCCGGAGGCGACATCGCCGGCCCCGACCCGCCCGCTGACGCTGGTCGACTGCCAGGTTTCCTGCGGCACGAGCGTCGACCGCCGGATCGAGGTCGGTGCCGCGGCAGAGGAAGCGTTGCAGCTGCTCCGCGGCCGCTGCCGCTCAGCAGCAAGCGACGTCTGGTGTGAGGCGGTCAGCGCCGACGCGGACGAGTCGCTCGCCCCGCTTGGTCATAGTCGCTCCGGGGGCCGCCCCGGCGCGAGCAATTCATTTACGTCGGCCCTGGCCGATATCGTCACCGAGCAGGAGGCTGCCGGTCGGAGTGAACCACTCGACCGCGAGGCCGCCTGGCTCGCACTCGAACTGCTGGCTGCAGACTGACTTCGCGGAGAAACGTCGATGCATATCGAACGGCTGGAAATCGAAAGGTTCGGCGGGCTCGAAGATGTCACCATCGACGGGCTTGGCTGCGGGGTGCAGGTGCTGCACGGCACCAACGAGATCGGCAAAACGTCGCTGCTGGAATTCGTGCGGGCGATTTTTTTCGGCTTCGAGGGTCTCTTTCGCCGGGGGGTGCTCGACCCGCAGCGTCCCTGCAGCGGACGGCTGGTGGTGGCGATCGGCCGGGGACCGCGGGGTGACCGGGAGCGGCACCGGTTCCTGATTGAACGGCGGCACGAGGGGCCCGACATCGCCGGGCTCACCCGGGCCAGCTACGAAGACGGCATCGTTGGCCTTGGGGGCGACGAGGGTGATCTGGTCACCATCCAGCGGCTCGATGACCACGGCGAGGCCGACCAGCGGATCTACCTGCAGGATCTTGTCGGCGACATCGACGAAGCCACCTTCACCAACGTGATGGCTTTCGGCCTTGATGAACTGCACGAACTGCGAACGCTCGAGCCGGAGGGCTGCGGCAGCCGCCTCTACGAACTGGCCAACGGCCTCGACCGGTCCCGCGTCGCCGGCACCCTGCGGCACATCGAGGAGGCAATCGCACGACTGGATCAGGGGGACGGCACCACGGATGAGCCGCCGCTGCAGACCCTCCAGCGGCAGCGGCAGGAGCTCCGCGAGGCGATCGAGACAGGTGCAGCCGCGGCCGTTGGTGACCTCTTCATTGAACGGGCCCGGCTGCAGCGTGAGACCGATGGCCTCACCGCCGCCGTTGACCGGGCCCGCCAGTCCGAGGGATTGATTCGAGCGGCCGTGCCGGCCGGCGGGCTGCACGGCACCTGGCGGACACTCGCTGCCGAGCTTGAGGCGCTCAAGCTCGTGACCCTCGTCCATCCCGACTACGACGGCTGGCGGCAGGATGTCAAACAGCAGCGGCGGGCGGCTCGACTGACTGAAAAGCGACGGCAGGAACGCCGCCGGCTGGCGCGGGAACTGGGCGATCTTCCCGCCGAGACCGTCATCTGGGAAAAGCGATCAGCCATCTCGGCACTCAACGACGAACGGCCCCAGCTGGAACGACTGGTGGCCGATGCCAGCCGGGCTGAGGCCCATGCCCGCCTGGCAGCCCGTCGCTTCGGCGAACAGGTCGGGCTCTGTGGCCTCGCCAAACTGGTTCAGGTCGATCAACTCGATACCGTCGACGATGGACTTGGCGTCCTGCTGCCGGAGGGCCTGTCACTCTCGTTTGGACCGTTGCGGAATCGGGCCCGCCGCTGCAAGGCTGCTTCCCGGGCCGTGGCGAAGGCCCGCACCCGGGTAACACGAGCCAAAAAGCGGCTGGAACAGGCCGAGGGCCGGGTTCAGGGGGCTGAGGCGTCACTCGGTGGGCTGAGCCTGACCGGGGCCATCGAGGCGGCCACCGAGCAGGCGACCGCTGCCCGCAAACGGCTGGCTGTCGGCAAGCGGGTGGAGGAGCTTGAGGCCACGACCACCCAGCTGGAACGGGAGATGGGGCGGCAGCTGGAGGGTCAGGTGCTGCCGATGAACTGGCTGCTCGGCCTCGGCGGCGTCTTCGTCGTCGGTGCTGCCATGCTTTTGTCGGGCCTGCTTCTACCGGCGGTGGTGACCGGCCCACTGGCCTACGCGATCGCGGCCCTCGGGCTGGCGGGCACCGGCGTTGCCTCGGTGATGACCTGGTCACTCGACAAATCTGCGGGCAACCGGCTGGAAGAACTCCGCCGGCAGCATGATCTCGCCCACAAGCAACAGGCCGAGGCGGCAGCCCAGTGCGAGGCCCTCGACCGGACGATCGCCCGGGCGGCCCGGCAGTTGGCGGTGGCATCACCCGACGATGCTCAGCGGTTCGATCATGGTGGCGATCTGGACCGGCGGGCCGCCCAGGCCGACGCCGAGATCGCCCGTCTGGAGCAGCTGGCCGGTCGGGAGGGTACCCTCCCGGTCTTCAATGATCGGCTCGAGGCTGCCCGCCAGGGTCTGAAGCGGGCGATCGGCCGACGCAAGGCGGCGGTGTCCCGCTGGAAGAAGTCGCTGGAGCAGCGGGGGCTGCCGGCCACCCTCAGCCCGGCCGAGGTCTGGCGGATCGGCACCCATCGTCACGAACTGCTCGCCCTCGACGACGACCGCCGCCGCCTGTCGGACGAAGCCCGACAGAAGCGGGAGGAGCTCGCAGCCGCCGTCCGGCGGATCGACGCCGTGCTGGTCGAGTGTGATCTGGTGCCCGAGGGCACCGCGCTTGACCATCTCCAGCAGCTTGAGGAGCTGCTCGATCAGCAACAACGGATTCACGACCAGCGGCAAGCCCTGGCCCGGAAACTCGATCGGGCTCGGCTGCGGCACCGGCAAGCGGTGCGGCAGCTGCGGGCCTGCGACCGCAGCCTCCAGGCCTGGCTGGAACGCTGGGAAGTAACCACTGAAGAGGACTTTCTGGCCCGCGTCGATCGGCGGCCGGCCTTTGAGCAGCTCGAGCGGGATGTGGCCGTCGCCGAACGAAGCTGGCTCGACGCCCGGAGCCGGTTCGCGAAGCCGGAACTTCTCGATGACTGGCTCGGAACGGAGACCGAGGTGTCTCTGGAGCAGCGGCTGGCCGACGCCGAGGCCGCCACCGCGGAGCTGGAGACCACACTCGCCGGGAGCAGGCAACGGCTGGCCCAGCTGGCCGAACGGATCGACCTGGCCGAGGCCGACGACGACGTCGAACCGCAGCAACGGCAGCTGGCCCGGACCGAAGCGGCGATTGCCGAGCAGCAGCGACGGCTGCTGCTGCTGCGGCGCACGCACGCTCTGCTGGAGGCTACCCGGGCAGAGGTCGCCCGGCACCATCAGCCCGCGGCACTTCAGGAGGCATCGCACTGGCTGAAGCAGCTGACCGAGGGCCGTTACACCCGCATCACCACCGCCGTCGATGAGCCGCGGCTCGATGTCCACGATGCGGCCGGCACGGTCTGGAACCCGGAACGGCTCAGCCGGGGCACCCGTGAGCAGGTCTTTCTGGCCCTGCGGCTGGCCCTGGTCCGCAGCCTGCACGAGCACGGCATCGTGCTGCCGGTCGTGATGGACGATGCACTCGTCAACTTTGATGACACCCGGGCCCGGGCCGCGGCTCGGACGCTGGTGGCCTTCATGGCTGACCAGGCCGGCGACCGGCAGATGCTGGTGCTCACCTGCCACGCTCATGTGGCGGCACTGTTCGAGGAAGCCAAGGCAACCGTGCGGTATCTCGGCCCCACGCCGCAGCGGCTCACCGCTCCCGCACGGCCGGCGGTTGCTCAGCCGGCCACAGCGAAGCCCGCCCGCAGGCCCTGGCCTGCCGAAGAGTATTTCTTCGGGTCGGGCAGGGGCGGTCGACCACGCCGCAGCTGACTTTCCCGGCACAGAACGCTTCGGCGGCTCGGCTCGCGCGGGCAGGCACTGCCGACGTGGCGTCCGACTTCTACCAACGTGCCGGCACCGGAACAGGAAGGAACTTCCTGGCGGAGCGGGCGGAGAACGACAGGTAGTTGCAGATGCTCGCGATGCTCGACCGGGTCACCGGTGAGCGGTTGCCGAGACCAACCCGCGGGGATTTATCTCGACAGTCCCGGTTTTGGTTGCCGGCTGCTAATGCTTTGCCCTCACCCGGCAATACTCGTAGAGGATTTTTCTATGGGGAATACCGCTCCTTTCAATCAAGACCAGCAGAGCCGGGAACAGGTTCAACGACTGTTTATCGAGCATTTGGACCGCATCCGCGGCTATGTGGCCGGCCTCGAACGGTGGCCGGCCTCGAACGGTGGGCGGGCGAGACCTGGGGGATGGCTGCCGCACGTGATGAGGCGGTTGCTGGCGAGCAAACGCCCCAGTCGGTCGGAATCAATCCCCACGATTCGGCTTCAACGCTGACCGCAACACCTTCGGCATCGTCCCCTGGCAGGTGGCGGCGATCGGTGGCCGCCTCGCTGGCTGCCGTCACGGTCGCCAGTGGGCTGCTTGGGGCGAGCGTCGCCTGGGCGATGGCCCTGCCCGCGCGGAGCCGGCCGCCGGTGCCCATCACGATCGCCAACCCGAGCTTCGAGGCCGGTGCGACCCACATGCAGATCCCGCCAGCATGCGCCACGCGTATGGACCGGCTGCCGCAATCGTATGGCGTTTGGGGCGCCGATCGGGTGCGGACCTGCGGGGCGGAGCAGGGCGTCGTGCCGGCCGCTGGCCGCCGGATGCTGGCGTTCGAACAGGCGCTGCCCGGGCCGGGCGATCCGTCCGTGTCCACAGCCGACTCCTGCGATCTCTACCAACTCGTTGACCTCGCCCCGTATGCCGACCTGATCGCGGGAGGCGGCTGCATGCTCCGGCTCACCGCGAAGGTCCGCGACGCGAGCGGACCGCACGACGTGCAGTCTTTGTTCGTGGGCCGACTGTCGGTGTTCGACAAACCGCCTGCCGACATTCTTCCCGCGTGGCCGGAGACGCGATCGCTGGCGGCCTCCGAAGCGGCCGAGCGATTGCTTTCCTCGGGCGAGGCCGACCGCTGGCGGCAGGTGTCGGCCACCGTCTCGCTGCCGGCCGGGAGCCGGTTTGCCATCGTGCATATCGACGCGACCACGATGGATCGCACGCCCGGCCGCAGGGCGGCGACGTTTGATCGTCACTACTGCGACGACGTCCGGCTCACGCTCCTGCTTCCCGACACCATGCCGTAATCCCAGTTTCTTTTCTTCTCACCTCGTCTTGAAAGGATCCCGTCATGAAGCCACACCCAAAAATCCGCGGGTTTACGCTGATTGAGCTCCTGGTGGTGATCGCCATCATCGGCGTGCTGGTGGCGATTCTCCTGCCGGCCGTGCAGAGTGCCCGCGAAGCGGCCCGCCGCTCGATGTGCACCAACCAGCTGAAGCAATGGTCGCTGGCGATGCTGACGTATGAGGATGCCAACAAGGCTTTGCCGTACATCGCGAATCGGGCAAACCCGGCGGGGAGTGAGGTCAACGGGGATGGCAAGAAAGCGTATCGCGGCTGGGTCGTCGCGATGTGGCCTTTCATCGAACAGAGCGAACTCTACGACCGGTGGAATTTTGACGCCCCGCACAACGACACGGGTGTGATGATCGGCGGAATGCGGAACAACATGATTTCGCAACTGCGTCTTCCGGTCTATTACTGCCCGAGTGACAAACCCGGTGCCTACCACTGCAGACGCAACGGCACCTTCGGCACGAGCAACTCCTTTTGCGTAGCCCGCCAAAACTATGTCGTGAATGGCGGCAAGGCCGGCCTGTTGCAGGCGACTGGTTCGGCAACGCCCGTGCCGGGCAACCAGCAGCAGGCCGTTCCCTCGAGCCCATTTGGCTTCCGTGGCGGGTCGGTCCAGAACAACTTCGTCCCGTTTCAAACGAAGCTCAGCCAGATCACCGACGGCACCTCCCAGACCCTGCTGATGGGCGAAATCCGCGTGTTTCCTGTCGATGTCAGTCGCCCGCGTCCAGGCGACTTATACGGTGATGCCGACACGCGTGGGGTCGTGATCTCCGGCCTCACCTCAGGTTTCACAACGCATGCGACGCCGAACTCGGGCATCGATGTGACCTACAGCAGTGGATGCGACAACACGTACGACCCGGTCACCCTTCCGTGCACCACCCCGGGCGCAACTCTCGCGCTCAGCCACAGCGCCCGCAGCCGGCATCCCGACGGCGTCAACGTGTCGATGTGCGACGGCGGGGTGCGGTTCATCCAAAACACGATCTCGCTGAATGCCTGGCAAGAGCTTTCCACGATGAACTCCGGTCTGACCGTGCCCTCTTACTGACACGAGGATTCCAATGAATCGGCCATCCATTTCAGTGAAAGTGACCGTCGCCAACGCATTCGCGGGGATCGCGTTCGCCCTGCTCACCTCCCTTGGCTGCGGGCCGCCCGCCACCACCGTCAGCGGCACGGTTACCCTCGATGGAGAACCTCTCCCCGGTGCCGCACTGATGTTCTATCCCGCAGCTGGCGACGGCCCCACCAGCCACGCCTTCACGGATGCTACCGGCCGATTCTCTACCAAGATTTTCCCCAAGAAGACCTCCGTGACGGTCAGCCTCTACAAGCCGACCGGGGAAGTCCGCGACGGTGAGCCGGTAGCGGAACAGGTGGTGCCGCCCCCCTACGTCAAACGCGAGACGACCATCCTGATCATCGAGCCGGTCGAAGGCAAAAACTCTGTCTGTGACTTTACCCTGACGACAAAGCCCTGACCCCGCCACCAGAAAGAGCAGCACCATGATCGACAGCCTGCCCGCCATCTCACCCCTCGGCCGTCGCACGTTTCTGCGGGCCGCCGGCACGTCGCTAGCCCTCCCGTTGCTGCCGTCGCTCGCGCGGCAGGCGTTCGCTGCAGAGGCGTCGCCATCCGCACCCCAGCGCATGATCGCGATCTCGTTTGGCTACGGCATCACCAACGAGACCTGGTTTCCGGACCGGAAGCAGACCGGGGCTGTTTACCAGCTTTCCCCGGGGCTTGCACCGCTGGCTCGCCATCAGCAACGGATCACGGTCATCCAGGGCCTCTCCAACAAGTTTTCCAATGAAGGCCACTGGGGCAGCACGTTCTACCTGACGGGCGCCAATCGCTATGCGGTGCCCGGCCTGAATTTCTACAACTCGGTCTCTGCCGACCAGGTCGTGGCGGAGCGGTTTGGCAGGCACACGCGGTTCACGTCGCTCCAGCTCAACAGCAGGGACAACTACGAGGGTGGCCACGGCCCGGGGCTCTCGCTGGCCTGGAACCGGCAGGGCAAGCCGATCGCCGGCATCGACACGCCCCTGGCCGTCTTCCAGAAGCTCTTCGGCGACGAGGACGCCCCGCTCGAGGAGCGGCGGCGGGCGCTCGCCGAGCAGCGAAGCGTGCTCGACGCCGTACTCGTGGAGGCCAAGGCGATCGACGGCAAACTCTCCGCCGACGACCGCCGCAAACTCGACGAGTATTTCCAGTCGATCCGCGAGCTCGAGACGCGGCTGGCCAAGGATGAGGCCTGGATGACGCGGCCCAAGCCAAAGGCCAACCTCACGCAGCCGCCCGAGGAGGCCAATGGCATCGCGGAGACGCGGCTGATGCACGATCTGATGATCGCCGCCCTCCGCACCGACTCGACGCGGGTGATCACCTATCGCCAGCCCCATTGGAACCTGATGAAGGCGCTCGATATCGACTACCACCCGCACGACGTGAGCCACTATATGCCCGGCAGCCGCATGGAGGCCTCGCAGAAGCGGGATCTCGAAATGAGCAAGTTGCTCGCGGAGTTCATCGACAAGCTGGCGGCTGTCGAGGAGCCCGACGGCTCGACACTGCTCGACAACGTGTCGCTCTCGTTTGGCAGCAACATCCGCTCGATTCACTCACTCGACAATTGCCCCACGATCCTCGCCGGCGGCGGCGCGGGCGTGAAGCACGGCCGCCATATCGTGCTGGCGGCTAAGCAGACGCCGCTGTGCAACCTCTGGCTCACGCTCATGCAGGGCTTGGGCCTCGAAGTCGATGCCCACGGCGACTCCACCGGCACGCTCGGCGACCTCACCGCGTGACGCGCGGAAGCATGTTTACGGAGCTTGTTTAGCACGACCGCCGGGCGAACCTTTCCGGGCAACCCTGCCTCAACGTGAGGAAATGGAACGAGGACGACCAGCCCCTCCCGAATCATGACCGCGGCTCGTGGAGGTCGGCGGCGGAATACAGGTCGGGCTCATTTTCCAGTCCGCGCATCGCCTGGGCCAGCGAAAATCTGCTCCACGCTTCATCTTCGGCACGGACTTTCCGGGCCTTTAAAAACTCCACGAAATCGAGCACCTCTCGCTGGATGGCTTCCGGCAGTGCCTGCACTTCGTGGGAAATCTTTTCGGACAACGTCATGAAACACCTCCCTGCCTGCTGGAGTTTTTGTCATGCCCTCACGTAGGAGTGTACCGTCTTTCCATGAAGTTGGCCTTGCTGCCGTCAACGGCGGGCGGATCGCGATCCTCATGCTGGGGCTCGTCTTCGCATGTCCGAGTGTGCGTGCGGCGGTGCCCGTGGCCCGGATGGATGCGGGGCATGCGGCGTTTCTGCACGCCAGCTGCGGGAAGTGCCACACAGGGGCCGAGACTGACAGCGGCGTGCGGCTCGATGACCTGCCGCTTGAGATCACCACGACCGCGGGAGCCGATCGCTGGCAGAAGGTGATGAACGTGCTCAACTCCGGCGAGATGCCACCGGAAGCAGAGCCGCAGCCGGAGCGGGAGGCGAAGACGGAGTTTCTGGCGGACCTCGCCCAGACGCTCGTGGTGGCACGCAAGGTGATCGCCGAGCAGGGCACACGGCAGATCATCCGGCGGCTCAACAAGCGGGAATACAAGAACACGATCCGCGATCTCCTGGGCGTCGAGATCGACGTGACGGAACTGCCACAGGACGGCGGGGCGGGGTCGATGGACACGGTGGGCGCGGGCCTGATGATGTCGAGCGATCAGTTTGAGTCGTATTTGGCGCTCGGCCGCAAGGCGGTCGAGGAGGCGATCGCGCTTCAGAAAGGGGCCGCGGCCACGCCGCAGACCTACCACCGCGACATGGAAGACTTCGTCAACGAACGACAGCAGAAGATGATGAAGCAGCAGGAGGAAGCCTACGCCAAATACATCGCCTGGACGCAGGCGGTCGATGATCTGGCGAAGCTGCCCGAACATGCCGACGTCGTCGCCGACATCACGAAGCGGATGGGTAGCCGAGGCGACTTTCGGGCGCAGTTCTACATCGAGTGGGATCGGCTCGTCGGGATGCCTGCCGTCGCGGATTACGGCTACAAAGACTCCAGTTCGTTCGATTTCTTCGCCCGCAACGCCGCGGTCAAGTCGCTCCCTACGCTGAAGGACTACTACACGCGGCCGGCGACCGATGCAGGCGTCTATCACGGCTGCCACCCGGTGCACACCACCGAGTCGCACAAAATCCCTGATCGCTGGCCACCGGGCGACTACATCTACCGCTATCGAATCGCTGCCACCGACGACGCGGAGTGGCACCAGCGATTCGTGCAGTTTGGCATCAAGGGGAAGGTCCTCGACAACTTCGACCTGATGAGCACCCATCAGGTGACGGGCACGCTCGACAACCCGCAGATCCTGGAAGTAAAGATCCGCGTCGGCGGCGGCCCGAATCGGACCTATTCGATTCGCGAGAAGCGGCGGATCAGGCGGGGCACCGACAATGATCGGTTCGTGAAGTCATTCCAGAAGTTCGGCCGCGGCCCCACACCGGTGATCTGGGTCGATTGGGTGGAGATCGAGGGGCCACTGCCGCCGGAGCCGGGCGAGCCGGAGCCGGTGTCACTGATCGCGGCCACGCAAGACGCCGCCGGAGCAAGGGAAGTGATCGAGCAATTCGCAGAGCGGGCGTTTCGCGGCGAGCCACCCAAGCCGGAGTTCATCGACCGGCTCGTGCAACTCTTCGACGCCCGCGTGGGAGCCGGCGACGCGTTTGAGACCGCGGTCGCGCGACCGCTTGCCGTGGTCCTCGCCTCACCGCCATTTCTGTATCTCGCAGAGCCCGGCGTGGCGGGGCAGCCCCGACTCCTTTCGGGCGTGGAACTTGCCAACCGATTGTCATATTTCCTCTGGAGCGGACCGCCCGACGAGGAACTGCTGGGCTACGCGACCCGCGGTGAGCTCACGAAGCCCGAAGTGCTGGCGGCCCAGGTTGACCGCCTGATCGCGAGCGACCGGTTCGACGCCTTCCTGGCCGGCTTCCTCCACCAGTGGCTCCACATGGAGCGACTCGACTTCTTCGAGTTTGACTCCGAGAAGCACCGCGACTTTGACGACAGCATGAAGGTGGCGGCCCGTTGGGAGGTTTACGAGACGTTTGCCCATGTGCTCCGCAGCGGCGGCAGTATCCGCGACCTTCTCATGAGCGACACCGTGGTCGTGAATGGACTGCTCGCGCAGCACTACCGCCTCGAGGGCATCGCGGGGGATTCGTTTCTCCCCGTCTCCCTCCCGCCCGGTTCGCCACGGGGCGGCCTGCTCGGAATGGCGGCGATCCACGCGATGGGAAGTGATGGCACGGCGTCACATCCGATTCATCGCGGCGTGTGGGTGGCGAAGCATCTCCTGAACGATCCGCCGCCGCCTGCGCCTCCCAACGTGCCGCAGCTCTCGCGGCTCGAAGGCCAGCTGCTCACCACGCGAGAGCGGTTCGAGGCCCATCAGGAGGAGCCGCAGTGCGCCAGCTGCCACAGGCGATTCGACCCGCTCGGCTTCGGACTCGAAAACTTCGACGCCGCGGGGCTGTGGCGGACGACCGACAGCGACGAGAAACGAGGCCTCGGCAAGAAGGAGTGGGAGATCGACCCCGCCGGCAAACTGCACGGCGGCCCCGCCTTCGAGGACTTCTTCGGGCTGCGGAAGATCGTGGCCGACCGTGTCGACACCTTCGCGACGGGCTTCACCGAGGCCCTCCTCGAGTACGCCCTCGGCCGCCCCTGCGGCTATGCCGATGACGAACTCGTCCAACGCATCACGTCGCATGCGAAGGCAAAGGATTGGCAACTCCGTGAGATCTTTCAGGCCCTCGTCGCCAGCCGGGAGTTTCAGTCGAAATGAATCGGCCGCCGCTTCTGCTACTCGCGATTCCACTCGCCGCCCTCACTATCATGCCCGGATAGGTATTGCCGCCGAGGGAGATGAAGAGCGGTACCAAGGTGCCGATCAGCAGCGACAAGGGGCGTCGAAAGTGGCCCCCACGTTTCACTTCGCTCGGCCGCCGAGCGCATCAGATCCGGCGACTGTCACCCAACGGGTGCGGTTGCAGCCGGCACGGTGGTTCCGCCGGACGAGTTTCCTCGGTTGTGAGGCTGCGGCCGACATTCTCGCCTGGCAGCACGGCGGGCGTTGAGTTGACGCCAGTGTTCGGATCTCGCTTGCTGATCAGGACCTGCCGGGGTACTTC